>JAISWV010000190.1 GCA_031270755.1 Synergistaceae bacterium | reverse complement strand
ATGATCATGGGAATGCTGGGCGGGATCATGACGCCAAGGGTGCCCGCCGTTGCCTGGACGGCCGCGGTGTAGGGCTTGCCGTATCCGCGGCTGACCATTTCGGGAATGATCACGGACCCGATGGCCGCGACGCAGGCCGCCGCCGCTCCGGAAATCGCGCCGAAAAACATGCTGGCGATGATGGCGACGAAAGCGAGCCCTCCGGCGAAATGCCCCACGAAGGTGTTGGCCAGGTGGATCAGGCGGCGGGAAATTCCTCCGCTTTCCATCAGCGCCCCGGCCAATATGAAGAAGGGAACGGCCATCAGGGGAAACGAATCCATAGCGGTGAACATCTTCTGAACGAGGACGGTAGGAGGGATCGGGCTCGCGAACAAGGATAAAAACGTCGCCGAGCCAATGGCAACCGCGATGGGAACGTTCAAAACAAAGAACACGACCAAAAAGACGAAGAGAATCGTAATCATGACGCACCTTTTTCCGACGGCGCAGGACAAAGCGTCAGGGTCAAGGTCAAAAATTCTTCCAGAGAATAGAGCAGCATCAGGAATCCTCCCGCGACAAGAGAAGAGTAGGGGACCGCCATGGAAATTTCCATCGCGGGAGACTCCTGCGCCGCGACTACCTTGCAAATTTTTACGCCGTAAACGACCATGCCCGAGAAGAAGCCCGAGGCCACCAAAGTCATCAAAGCGGCGACAACCCTTTTAAACGCGGCGGGCAGAAGCATCACCAGCGCCTCCACTCCGATATGCCCTTTGCGCCGAATCCCAATGCTGGCCCCCAGCATCGAGATCCAGGCCATAATGTAGCGGGCGGCCTCCTCCGACCAAGGCAGGGACGCCCGCAGGACAAAGCGAAAGATCACCTGGGCGAACACGATGACGACCATCGCCGCCATCATGGAGAACAGGACGTATTCTGTAGAGAACTGGAGAAGATTCAGCGTTTTCTTGTAAGCTCCCACGAGGCGGGCCCGCTATTCCTTCCCGATCGCGATAATTTGATCCAGCAGCCCGGCGTCTTCCCCCAGCTCCCCTCTGAATTCCTCGTAGACGCTCTTGCAGGCCTCCTGGAACGGAGCGAGATCGGGCGTCGTCACCTCCATGCCGTTCTGCTTCAGAGAATCGACGAACTCGTTTTCCATTTTATCGCAGACCTGGCGCTGATAAAGGGCTGCCTCCTGGGCGGCGTCCTCGAAAATCTTCTTGTGCTCCTGGGACAGGGAGTCGAAAACCGTCTTCGCCACGACGATCATGGCGGGCGAAAAAACGTGCCGCGTGAGGGCCAGGTGTTTTTGCACCTCGTAGAGCTTGGAGGTGTAAATCACCGGGATGGGGTTCTCCTGCCCGTCGATGGTTCCCTGCTGCAGGGCGGTGAAGACCTCGCTCCAGGCCATTGGGGTCGGGTCGACGCCCAGAGTGCGCCACATCGCCATGTGTACCTTGTTTTCCATCGTTCGGATTTTGAGCCCCTTGACGTCGGGCACGCCTCCGATGGAGCGTTTCGCGTTGGTCAGGTTACGGAATCCGTTTTCCATCCACGCCAGACCGTGCATACCCTTCCCGCCCAGCAAGCTGAGAATGTGCTGGCCGATTTCGCCGTCCAAGACGGAATAGACGTGCTTTTTGTCTTTAAACAGGAAAGGGAAGTCGAAAAGCAGAAAGCGTTTCTCGAAACCGCCCATAGGCCCCGTGGATCCCACGTAAACATCGACGGTCCCCAGCTGGAGCCCTTCGAGAAGATCCCGCTCTCCCGTGCCCAGCTGGTTGTTGGGAAAGACGTCGATTTGAACCTCGCCGCCGGTCTTCGCCTCCACCAGCTCCTTGAACTTCAGCGCGCCGTAGTGGTAGGCGTTTTCCTCGGGCACGGCGTGTCCCAGCTTCAGAGAAAGCTTGGGCGCGGCCCCGGCTGTGAAGGGAGCGCAAAAGAGCAGAACGGCAACCATCAATAAAACAACGCTGCGGATACAGTATTTCATGTGATATATCCCTCCTATAATGATTTGAATTCAGGGGAGTTCCCCCTTGGTTTTTTTATATTTCTTCGTAAGTCTTTTGTTTCGTCAGCACCAAGTTGGTGAGAACGGCGTTGACCGGCGTGGGAATGCCCAGCCTTCCGCCCTCTTCGACGATGGCGCCGTTGATCACGGAAACCTCGGTGGGCCGCTTGGCCGTCACGTCCTGCAGCATGGAAGAGCGATTGGCAGCCGTCCGCCGCGCGATCTGGACCGTGTGCTCCAGAGGGTCGCCGACCTCGAAGCGGATGCCTTTTGCCTCCGCGACGGCGCAGGCTTCTTCCACAGCGCCCTTCATCAGTTCCATCGTTTCGGGAAGATCGACGAGACGCCCGTTCTTCAGGCCCGTCACGGCGGTCAGGGCGTTGATGCCCACATTTACGATCAGCTTGGTCCAGATCAGTCCCATGACGTTTGCGGAGACGCGGGTCGTCAGTTTCGCCTCGTTGAAAAGCGCGGCAAGCGCCTCGACACGGTCACTCGCTTTACTGCCCGAGGCCGGCGCTCCTATCACGGTGTCCCCTACCCCGGCGTGACGGATGTGCCCTGGCCCGACCAGGGTCGAGCCGTGGCCCGTGGTGCCCGCAACGACGCGCCAGGGCTCCACCACGCTGCAAAGTTTTTCCACGTTCCCGAGTCCGTTTTGCAGCGTGAGCACGGCCGTTCCGTCTCCCACCAAGCAGAGAGCGCCGCGCATGGCTTGTTCCGTCATCATGGACTTTACGAAAACGATGACCACGTCCGCCTGCCCCGCGTCGGCTGGGTTCGTGACGGCCCGGATGTTTTTGACGACCCGGTCTCCGCTTTGCCCCTCGATCTTCAGACCCGAAGCGTTGACGATGTCCATGTGCTCCTTCCACACGTCGATCAAAACCACCTCGCACCCCGCCTCCGCCAGTATTCCGCCGTAGAGGCAGCCCATGGCTCCGGAGCCCAATATCGCCGCTTTCGTGTTCTTTATTGACTTCATATTGAGACCTTCATATTTAGGTATAAATAGCGGGCATTCTAAAAATATATGAGGGGCGTCAGAGTATTTTTTCGAGGTCTTCTTTGGAGACGCCGCCGAAGACGTACTCGTCGCTGGGGAATTTCACTCCGCGCACCTCGTCCTTGTACTCCTTCAAGGCTTTTACGATCTGGTCGCCGATATTGGCGTATTTCTTGACGAACTTCGGCGTGAAGCGGTCAAACATGCCCAGCAGGTCGTGGTACACCAGCACTTGGCCGTCGCAGTAGCGCCCGGCTCCGATGCCGATGACGGGCATTTTGACGGCCTCGGTGATGGCGCGGCCCAGTTCTTCGGGCACGCACTCCACCACGAGGGAAAAAGCGCCTGCCTGCTCCAGGGCTTTGGCCTCGTCGACGATCTTTTTCGCCGCGTCCAGGTTTTTGCCCTGGAGTTTGAAGCCCCCCAGCAGGCCCGCGGTCTGAGGAGTCAGGCCGATGTGCCCTTGAACGCCGATACCCGCCTTCACCATGGCCGCGACGATGTCGGGCATACAGCCTTCGAGCTTCACCACGTCGCATCCGCCCTCCTTCAACAGGCGATTGGCGCTGCGGATGGCCTGTTCCGGCCCCTCGTTGTAGGAGCCAAAAACGAGATCGCCCACGATCATCGGCGACGGTGCACCCTTGACGACGGCTTTGATGTGATGGATCATCTCGTCGGTGGTTAGAGGCACGGTGGACAGGTTGCCCAGCATGGTCATAGAAAGCGAGTCGCCCACCAGGATCATTTCGATTTCCGCCTTTTCCACAAGGCTCGCCTGCCCAAAATCATAGGCCGTTACGTAGGAAATTTTCTCCCCCTTGCTCTTCATTTCATACAATTTTTGGATGGTTACCTTTGCCATGAAATCCTCTCCTTATTTATAGATTCAGACAATTTTCAGATCGAGGCAAGCAAGATA
>JAISWV010000178.1 GCA_031270755.1 Synergistaceae bacterium | reverse complement strand
TTCCACGATCCAGTAAAGAATGCCGCCCTGAAAGCCGGTTTCTACGTCATAGAACAGACCGGCGACACCGTGAAGATCAACGTTCCGGAGGAATTCAATCCGAAGGAATGGTGAGACCGACAGATTGAAAAGGAAGCTGAGGCTAAGGAAGTTCAGCTTGAAAAATCGTAAACGTTCAAGCTCAGGGGAAGCCGTTATCGCCGATATGGAGGAAACGTCATGAGATCGGGAAATGCCATGAGATCGCGAAAGCAGTTCCGGCTTCAAAGAATCGGGGCGTACCTTCTGACCTTGCTTGTAGCCGTGCTGCTGTCGCCTGGAGACGCCCGCGCGGCCGCGGAAACTCCCGTTATAGAGGCGCTGGACGTCCTGGCCACGGTGACGAAAGACGGTATTCTCTCCGTCGAAGAGACTTTGACCATGTTTTTCGACGAGCCCCTTTCGACGGACCTGACGCGCGGTATATCCGGGCATTACTCCCGAAAGGAGCGCGGAAACGAGAAGACGGGGTTTGTACTGCTGGACGCCACTCTGGACGAACGACCCACGAAAATCAACATACGGCGCAACCCCGACAGCCTGAGACTGACCCTGGCCGCCAAAGGTGCCCGCTTTTCCCCCGGAAAACACGTCTTCAAGCTGAAATACGAGTTGATCAACATGATCGCCTTTCGTAACGACGACCCTGAAAGGGATCTGCTGACGTGGAGCTTGGTGCGGGAGAGCTCTTGCCCTATTCTGCGGATCTCCGTGGAGGTGAAGCTTCCCGAGGTCCTTTCGGCAGGCGGGGTTCAAAAAGAAGGCGATCAAAAAGGACTTTCCCCCTTCGCGCTGTTTGCCGGGTACCTGGAGGACTTCCCCGAGGGAGAAGGAGTCCGGGTGACGAGGCCGGGCCTCTTGTCGACCACGACGCGACTGCCGGAGGGCAAGGCCTTCACCCTCTACATGTCCTGGGCCAAAGGGCTCGTATCGCCCAATGACCGGAGTATCTCTCCTTGGCGTTATTGGGATTTGTGCGTCATGATCCTGCTCTTTGCCTACTACGTTTTCATTTGGACTGCTTATGGACGGCTGCCCAAGAGCCAAACGGCGGCGTGGAGCCTGGAGCCTCCCGAAAACCTCTCCCCCGGGCTTCTGCGCTGCCTCCGCGACGTCGGCCCCAGCGCCCGGGGGTTCACCGCGGAGATTCTGAACTTGGCCGTCAAAGGGTACATCCACCTGTTCAACTTCACCGCCGGCGAGGCACGGGAAAAAGACAAAGAAAAAGAGAACAAAGACGCCGGTAAAAAGGCCAATAAGGCCATGAAAAACGTGAAAAACCGTTATTCGCTGCTGGAGCGTATGATGGGCCGCAAATATCGCCTCCACCTGACCCTTCCAGCCGAAGAGTTTTTTCCCTTGAGCGCGACGGAAAATATTTTGCTGCACAACTTGTTCGTCCAGCACGGCGACACGGACGTCATCTTGGACGAGACTTGTTCTCCCCGCTTGAAGGCGGCGTTTCGCGCGCTGGGCAGAAATTTTTCGGAACTGGGGCAGCGTTTTTTCTTTCGGCATATGAAGCGCTGGGTGCTGGGGCTCGTTTTTTTCGAAGGCTACACGGCTTTTGTCATGTTCCATACCCTTTCTCGAGGCGTGGGAGGGATTGAACCCGGGAGCGAGCACGCCTTGGCCTTCATGGCGCCTCTTTTCTTCTTGACGCCCCTTCTGGGGGGAGAAAAAATATGGAAACAAAGCACCCCCATGTTCATTTTGCGTACCGGCATTCCCCTTTTCTTCTGCGCCTGCTCCTTGGCCATTCTCCGTCAACAGGGAATGGACCCCTTGAGCGTCTCAGCGTTGGTGGGCAGCATCGCCGTCATCGGTTTTTTCTGGAGAATCGCCCCTCTACGCTCCGAGGAGGGTCAGCGCCTTTTGGATAAAATCGGGGGGTTTCAACTGGGGCTGGGCAGCCGTGCGGAGCTGAAGGAACAGGACGATGTCGAAAAGTTCGAGGCCCTTCTTCCATACGCCTACGCCCTCGACTTGGAACAAGCCCTGATCGCGCGGTACAACCCTTTGATCTCGCAGTCGAGGCACCACGCGAAATGGCATACCGCGGAGACCCGAGGGTTTGGCAGCGGCTCGGAACACTACACACTATCCTACGAACTGGGAGAGGCGATCAAAACGATCTTACAGCAATGACGCATTTTCTGGTCTCTTTGCTTTATTTTTTATCTACGTCATCTACGTTTGCCAACCCGCCGCAGTTCGTGTAAAGTTTTGTGCTAAACTAACTAAGAAATAAAATTTGTCGTTTTCAGATTTCGAATTCAAGTTTCAAGACGTTTGCAAGGAGGAATATCGATGATGACCATAGTTTTTTCTATCTTGGGGCTGTTTGTCTTTTTGTGCCTTCTTTTTCCCGTGCCCGCCAGCGCGGCGGCGCTGCCGGCGTTAAAAGTGCTTTCGACGCCTTCGTGCCCCGCTTGCGCTCAAATGTACAGGGTGGTGGACGAGATCGACAGCCAGTACAGCGGCAAGCTCACGACCGAAAAGGTCAACCTTTACGAGCACCGAGATATCGCCCAGCAGTACAACGTGCGTTACGTTCCCCACCTGCTCTTCGTCGACGCGTCCGGCAGTGTCGTCAAAGAAAAAGTCGGGTACGCCTCCCTGGAAGAGGTTCTGAAAACTTTCCAAGAAGCGGGTATCGACGTCGGATAGCGAACTTCTCTTCACCTATACCTCGACTGACTGCACTGTAATGGTACTTATGAAGCCCCCAGCGGGGGCTTTTTTTAATAGAATACCCGATCTTGCAGTTCGATTCAATGATCGATTCAATCTGTAAAATTTTAAAATTAAGCACTTGATTTATAATTTAAAAGCGCTTATTATTCATTTAGATTTGCATAAAATATTTTTTGGAGGTTTTATGATGACGCTGGAGCAAGAATACCCGAAAGTTAGGGAGATTTTTGGTTCAATGGTGTTCGATCGCAGAGTGATGAAGGAAAGATTGAACAGCGATGTGTACGAACGTCTTGTCACGGTTATGGATGGGGGCCACAAGCTGGACGCTTCTCTCGCGGACGCGGTCGCTATGGCGATGAGAGACTGGGCGCTAAGCAAGGGAGCGACCCATTGGGCACATTGGTTCCACCCATTGACGGAACTGACGGCGGAAAAACACTTGGCCTTCACGCTGCCCTCGCCTGACGGATCGCCCATCGACATTTTTCGCGGAAAAGATTTGATCCAGGGCGAACCGGACGCGTCGTCTTTCCCGTCGGGCGGTATGCGTTCCACCTTCGAGGCGCGGGGGTACAGCGCTTGGGATCCCAGCAGCCCCGCCTTCATCGTGAAGAGCGCCAAGGGAGGAACTCTTTGTATTCCCTCCGTTTTCCTTTCCTACACGGGGACCCCGCTGGACCAAAAAACCCCTTTGCTGCGCGCCTTGGCCGCCATTGAAGAACGATCCCTCAAGCTGCTGAAGTTCTTCGGTCAGCGGGGTGTCCGCAATGTGCGTGTAACCGTGGGGCCGGAACAGGAATTTTTCCTTCTGGACCGCCCAAGGGCTCAGCTGAGGCCGGATATTCGTTACTGCGGCCGGACCTTGATCGGAGCGCAGCCTGCCAAAGACCAAAAATTGGATCATCATTACATGGGCGCGATTGCCCCGCGGGTGCTTTCTTATATGGATGACGTGGGCCGCGCTCTGGCGTTGCTGGGCGTGCCCATCATGACGCGGCACAATGAGGTTGCGCGCTGCCAGTTCGAGTTCGCGCCTCTTTTCTCCGAGGCCAACATGGCTTGCGACCACAACCAAATCCTTATGGAGACGATGCGCAAACTGGCTCGAAGCCATGACCTGCGGCTTTTATTCCACGAAAAACCCTTTGCTGGAATGAACGGCAGCGGTAAACATATCAACATCTCTTTGATGGACAACGAAGGGCGCAATCTTTTGAAGGCGACCAACAACCATCGGCGAAACGTCATCTTCTTGACCTTCCTTTCGGCCTTGGTGTTGGGGGTGGCGGAGTATCACAGTTTGCTCCAGGCCAGCGTTGCAACGGCTGGGAACATGTTCCGCCTGGGCGGGCACGAAGCGCCTCCCAGCATCATGAGCGTCTACCTGGGACAAACTTTGACGGAGCTCTTGTCGCAGCTGGACAAGGCAGACCTGAAAATACCCGACAAGGAGCAGTTGGACATCGGGCTCGCCAAACTGCCAACGCTGACGCCTTACGATTGCGACCGCAACAGAACATCGCCGATTGCATTTACGGGGGATAAGTTCGAGTTCCGCGCGCCGGGGTCGTCACAGTCTATCGCGCTTCCCGTGACGATGTTCGCCTCAGTATGGGCCTGGGGCCTGGAGCAGTTGACCGCGATGATCGAGTCGCGGGCAAGCAAGGGCGCGGAGCCCATAGATGTCGCGCTGGATGCGGTGAAGGAAGCGATCAAACGCGGCTCCCGCGTCTTGTTCGAAGGGG
>JAISWV010000187.1 GCA_031270755.1 Synergistaceae bacterium | reverse complement strand
GGAGGAGCAGTCCATGCGGATCTTGCCGTCGTGGTCCAGCGTCATGAAGCCAAAGGTAAAGTCCACTCTCTTGTTCACAACCTCCAGGTTCTTCAGGCCGTAGATGCTGGCGATGGGTTCCCAGTATCCCACCCCGGAGCCGCCCATGGGGTCGACTCCTATCCGCACCTCCGATTCCCGAATGACGTCCATATCCACCACGTGGCGCAGATCGTGGACGTAGGGCAGGACGTAATCGTAAAATCTCGTGGTCGGAGCGGCCAGGGCTTTTTCGAAAGGCAGGCGCCCGACCTTCTCCACCCCGGACGCAATGAGTTCGTTGGCGCGATTTTGTATCGCTGTCGTGATCTCCGGCGAGGCGGGGCCTCCATTGGGGGGGTCGTATTTGATGCCTCCGTCCCCGGGAGGGTTGTGGGACGGCGTGATCACCAGTCCATCGGCCATGCCGCTCTCCGCGCGCTCTCGATTCCACACTAAAATGGCGCGGGAGACCACCGGCGTCGGGGTGTAACTGAGGTCGTTCTGAACGACGACCTCCGCGCCCTGGGCCGCCAAGACCTCGACGCAGGTGCGGAGCGCGGGTTCGGACAACGCGTGGGTATCCATGCCGATGAAAAGGGGGCCGGATATGCCGGCGTTTTTGCGGTGCTCGGCTACGGCCTGTGCGATAGCTATAATGTGCGCTTCATTGAAACTGTGCTTCGACGACGAACCGCGGTGCCCGGATGTGCCGAACGCCACTCTGTGGGAGCTCTCGGCGGGGTCGGGCCTGTTCGTGTAATATTCGGCGACAAGGCGTGGAACGTTGACCAGCATTTCCGGCGGAACAATTTTTCCGGCCTGCGGAGCTATACTCATTGTGAACAGACCTCCTCGAAAAATAAAAAATAAAATAACAAAAAATATCGTAAACGCGCTGTTTGAATTATATGCCCGGAAAGACCTCCCGTCCAACGGGGACTTCAGCCGGAACTTTATCGATGACACGCAATCGAAAAGTCGAAAAGTCGAAAAGTCAAAAGGAGGGTTTCGAGTTGTCCGACGCCGTCATGGAAACGCAGTACGAACCGCAGGCCTCCAAAATGCTCCCGGCGTTTTTCGAAAGGGCGCGGCGGTCCAGTCCGTAACAAACCGTGCCCCCCGCTATCCCTCCCACCAGGAAAGAAAAAGGATAGGGATAGGACGTGAACACCCCGAAATAAACCAAAGCGAAGAAGAGGAACATGGAGCCCACGACGGCCCGGGACACTGCCTGCGCCGTCGGCGAGCCGCGGCGGTCCCCGGACCTGGAGGGCTCCTCGGAGAACAGTCTTCTCAGAGGAGTATGCGTCATAGCGGAAACGCCCCGCAGGGCAAGGCCGATCATGGCCATCAAAACCAGGGAGCCCCAAAAGAGGACGCTGCCTCTGGTGTTCCCCGAGAGAAAACGGAGCCCGCAGAAAACGAGCCCGAAGCCGCCGGCGGCGATGGGCAAATATACCATCCGGCGGCGCGTGATCTCCCGCCGCTTTTCGTACAGTTGGGCCGCCTTCGCGACGAAAGACGAGTCCGCGTGGGTGATCTTGCGGGCCGGGAGAAGGCGCAGGCACTCGATGGTGCGCGAAAGAATCTCGCTTTCCAACGGGTTGCAGGGAAGGGCGGGGAGCGCGTCCATCAGAAAGTCCAGCTTTGTCAGGAGCGCGGGGGTATGCCCCAGCCAATGCGACCGCGCCGCCTGAGAGTATCCGTCGAGGCTCGAGTTTTCGTAGATCGAGGGATCCGGCGCGAAGTTTCGGGGAATCAGAAGATCTCGAATCTGACTGTCTTCGAGCCACTCCACGCCAGCCGCGTAGGTGGAGGCGGAGCGGAACAGACCCGGCAGTTCGTGAGGCAAAACGAAAGATCTTTTCAGCTCTTCGAAAGTCTCGCGTTTCAGAGGAACGACCCTTATCTTCTCCAAAATTTGAAGCTCAGGGGGGCAGGGCTCGCTGCAATGCCGTTCGCTTGGCCAGAGGTAGGCGCTCGGGTTTCGCATGGCTTCGAAATATTCCCATTGTTCCTCCGGCGTTTTTTTGTTCATGAAGAGCAGCAGGCGATAGAAGAACGAGTCTCGATCCGCCGGGCTGCCGGAGAGCGAAAGGTACTCGTCGTAGAACGACAGCAGCCGGCCGTTGCCCAGCATCCCTACGATCCGGCGCTCCGCGCTCCAGGCCTCGCCGCGGAGAACGCGCTCCAAAAAAAGAGGCAGGTTGTGGGCGTCGACCTGTTTTCCCATGAGGGAAAAAGGGCATTCGGCGCTGCCGTGGACGAAGCGGAAGAGTGCCAGCTCGGGGTCCAGGTTGGTGATGTCGCTGCCCAACCGCAAGGCCTCGTCGAAGAGCATGTTGCTTTCGAGCCACCGCCGCACCTCGCGCAGAATGCCCACGCCGGAAAACCAGGGGTTTTGAGAGACGGCGAAAGCTTGGGCCAACTCCCCGGGCGTCTTGTATTCCCTTCCCTCGAAAAGAAAGGGAGTTTTGACGGAGGTCGTCCGGAAAGCCGCCGGTTCCTCGTAATGGACGGGAATGTTCCGGTCTCCCGAAAGCCAGCGAAGAACCTCGGCCTGTCCCCACCGGAGGGCGTCGTCCTTCGTCAGGAGCCCCTGTATCAGCAGCGCCCAGTCCGGCCCCAGGTTCTTCGGCACCTCCACGTTGCCCAGGGTCAGCTTGCGGATGATCTGAGAGTCCGTCAACCCCTCGAAGGGGTGCTCCCCCACCAAAAGCTCCAGCACGATCATGCCCAGCCCCCACCAGTCGCAGGGCCGCCCTATCATCCGGCTGAACGCCTCCGGGGCCCAGTACATGGGGGTTCCCTTCAGGTTCGTCATCTTGCGGGACATATCCGACGCCAAAATAGAGGCGATGCCGAAGTCCGTCAAAATCAAATCCAGCGGGTCCAGCGCCCGGACCAGGACGTTGGCGGGTTTGATGTCGCAGTGAACGATTTTGTTGAGGTGCAGGCAGTGGATCGCATCGGTGAGTTCGGACACGAGAGCCCTCAGAAAACCGGGCGCGCGCTTCGCTTGGGACGGAATGTCCCGAAGAGAGCCCAAGGGAATGTATTCTTGCAGTTCGTACCACCGCCCCGTGGTCTCGTCGAACCCCACGTCTTTGAAGGCGACGAAATACCGGCTGTAGTTTCGGCTGATCCCGGCAACGCGGTTCAAGACCTCGAGCTTGGGCTCCAGCCTGTGCCGGTAGAGCTTCAGCACGCAACGGTCTTCCTTCCGCTCTCCCTCCGCCTGCACCAGGTAAATGTCCGCCTCGGCCCCCTGGGTGGGGAGCTGCTCCAAAATCCTCCAGCCTCGGAAGAAGCTTCCTTCGCCTGGGAAAATGAACCCTCGCGGCGTCTCCGGCGCATTCATGCCTGCCGCGCCGTAACGCAGAGTGACCTCCGAATCCTGCGGCGCCGGAGGTTTTTCCGGAAATTCCTTCAGGGTCGCGTCCTCCACAGATGTCCCTCCTTTCACGTGTTTTCTCGTGTATTATGATTATACCCGCCAAGTTCCTTTTTGTCGGCCATGACGCGGTTACGCAAGCGTCGACCTTTAGAATACCTTTAGAATACATTGTGAGGAGGAGCGAAATGTACTACTCAACGACTTATCAATCCCCCGTAGGTGAACTCACGCTTGCCAGCGACGGACAGAACCTTGTCGGTCTCTGGACAGACAGGCAGAAATACCGAGGGGACACGTGGTCCGAAAAGACAAGCGAGCGGAACGATATACCCGTGTTCAGCGAAACAAAAATCTGGCTTGACAGGTATTTTGCGGGGAAAAAGCCCGGCGTGTCCGAACTGCCGTTAGCCCCCGCCGGCGGCGAGTTCCGTCAAGGGGTCTGGGGCATTTTGCGGACGATTCCTTACGGCAAGGTCACCACCTACGGAGCGATGGCAAAGGAGATGGCGGTAAAGACGGGCAAAGCGCGCATGTCACCTCAGGCTGTCGGCGGCGCGGTCGGACATAACCCTATTTCCATCATCATCCCCTGCCACCGTGTCGTCGGTTCGAACGGAAGCCTGACCGGTTACGGCGGCGGTATCGGAACAAAAGTGAAGCTGCTCGAGTTTGAGGGCGTCGATATGAGTAAATTGTTTGTCCCTAAAAAAGGAACGGCACTTTAAAACTGGCTCCGCGGCCAGGACTCGAACCTGGAACCTAGTGGTTAACAGCCACCCGCTCTGCCGATTGAGCCACCGCGGAACGCTTTATTTGAAGTAATTATACATCTGTAACTCTTGATGTCAAGCAAGTGTTGGCGGAACAGTTATAATATTCGTGTCCAGCTTTTGCCGCTTTTGTCGAGCTGGAGAATCAAAATCACGAAAGAATGCGATGTGATGAAATGGACGTAAATCTGGGTATCGACGTCGGAACGACGGGAATCAAAGCCCTTGCCGTGGACGCATCGGGCAGCGTGGTCGGGAGTTTTTCGCATCCTCTTTCTCTTTTGACGCCCCATCCCGCTTGGGCGGAGCAAGATCCGGAAAGCTGGTGGGAGGGAGTGCTGTCTCTGCTGCAAGCTGTCCCCAAGGACATGAAAGTCGTGCGTATCGGCCTGTCGGGCCAGATGCACACTCTTGTGCCCCTGGACAAAGACGGGAACGTCCTCCGAAACGCGATCCTGTGGTGCGACCAGCGGACGGCGTCCGAATGCGAGGCCGCGACGCGGGAGCTGGGCGGGGAAGAGCGCGTCATCGAACTGACCGGGAACCCGATTTACCCGGGCTTCACTCTGCCTAAAATTTTATGGCTGCGTAACCGGGAGCCTGCGGTTTACGAAAAGATCGCGACGTGCCTGATAGCGAAAGATTATATCGCCTACAAACTGACCGGCGCTCTGGGGTGCGACCCCTCCGACGCCTCGGGCAGCGCCATGTACGACGTCGTTCGGAGAAGGTGGAGCGAGCCTTTGCTGGAGGCTTTGAAGATCGACAAAAAACTGCTGCCCCGTATACAGGGGTCCTTCGAGGTGCGCGGACGCCTGCGCCGGGAGCTGACTCGAGAACTTTCCTGGGACGGGGCGGAGGTCGTGGCCGGCGGAGCGGACAACGCGGTCTCGGCCCTGGGGGTCGGCATCTGCGAAGAGGGCGATTGCATGGTGTCGATAGGGACCTCGGGAACGGTCGTCGGGGTGACGAAGCAAACGGCTTCCGACAAAACCGGCAAGCTGCACTTTTTCAATCATGTGCTGCCGGATCTTTCTTATTATATGGGAGTTATGCTGTCGGCGGCGTCATCGTTGAACTGGTTCAAGGAAAAAATGGGACGCGATTTCACCTGGGATGAAATCGAAAGAGGGATCGAGCAGACCCCCATCGGCGGCGACGGGTTGTTGTGGCTGCCGTACCTCCAGGGGGAAAGAACGCCTCACCGCGACCCCAACGCGCGCGGAGTCCTTTTCGGGCTCTCCACGATGAGCGACGAGATGCGCATTTTCCGCGCGGTAATGGAGGGAATCACCTACGGCTTACGCGATTCCTTCGAGCTCTTGAAGGAACGGATGCCGATAAAACGGGTCCTGGTGGTTGGGGGCGGCGCCAAGAACGTAGTGTGGCGTAAAATGCTGGCCGGCAACATGAAAATCCCCGTTACCGCTCCGGTCATCGACGAAGGCGGAGCTTACGGCGCGGCCATGCTGGCGGCCTTGGGCGGAGGCGCCAGCGTCGCCGCGGTGAAGGGCTGGGTGAAGGAAGCCGCTGTAACCCACCCCGACGAGGCGGATTACGCGCGATACGACGCTGTTTACGCCCAATTCAAGGCGCTTTACGCCGACCTGAAACAGCGTTTCGACGCGGTAGCCCGGTTGAACACGTGAAAATAGAAATTTAGCTTGCAAGGAGGGTTCCACGAACTTGGACGCAGCTTCATGGATAAAGCCGGACGACACGCTGACGCTTTGGACGTTCTTGGTGGGGTGGGCGGCGGTCAGCATCCGGCTCGAGCAAAAATACAAGTGGGCCGCGACGCTCACGGGCTGCATGATCGCCCTTTTGGGCGCCATGACCTTGGCCAACTTCGGTATCGTTCCCCTTGACGCGCCCGCCTACGACAGCGTGTGGGAATATGTGGTCCCTCTCGCCGTTCCTCTGCTTCTGTTCGACGCCGACGTCCGCCGCATTTGGAAAGAAAGCGGACGGACGTTCGTCTCTTTTCACTTTGCGGCCGCGGGGACTATTTTGGGAACCTTTATCTCCACGCTGCTTTTTTACCGATACATCCCCGAGATGCGGGGGGTGTCGGCCATGCTTTGCGGGTCTTACATCGGCGGAAGCATGAACCTGGCCGCGATGAAGGACGTCTTCTCCGTTTCCTCGAGAATGACCGGCGCCGTCATCGTGGCCGACAATTTTCTCATGGTCCTGTACTTTTTCGTCCTCATGGCCATTCCGACGCTGGGGTTTTTCCGCAGGCATTACAAAATGTCCTACGAGGCCGGGGGACACGCCTCGAAAGGCGCCGGCGAGGGGGAAACCCGTGCCGCCCGTTTCTGGGGACGCAGGGAAATATCCCTCCTGGACATCGCGGGCAGCGCGGCCGCCGCGTTTTTCATCGTGACCGTCAGCACGAAGCTGGCGGGCGTCATCGCCGCCTCCGGCCTTCCCTATCCGGTTCAGGCGCTTTTCGGGCAAAAATTCCTTTTGATCACGACGCTGACGGTTCTCGGCGCGACCCTGTTCCCCAAATTTTTCGGCGCTCTCAGAGGAGCGCGGGAAATCGGGACTTTTTTCATCCATATATTTTTTGTCGTCATCGGGGTGCCGGCCTCGCTGTCCATGATTTTGAACGAGAGCCCGATGCTTTTCGCCTACGCGGGGACCATCGTCCTGGTGAACATGATCGTCACCCTGGGGCTGGGAAAGGTGTTCCGGTTCGACCTGGAAGAGCTCATGGTTTCCTGCAACGCCACCGTCGGCGGACCGACCACGGCAGCCGCCATGGTGATCGCGAAGGGATGGAGCGGCCTCGTCGTGCCGGCTCTTTTGGTGGGGATCTGGGGTTATGTTGTCGGAAATCACGCCGCCATCCTGACGGCAAATTATCTGGATTCCCTTTTGACCCTGCCTTGACCTGAGATGACGAGCCTCGATCTGCCGTTTCACAAACGCCTGCGAAAAATTTGCGTTTTACTGAAGTATAATAAATAATATTGAGAGTACTGGCTCGGGGAATGACATGGCAAAGCGGGCGTGAAGGACGAGTGCGAAAGAAGTATGCTGTGATTGAGGAAGTATGCTGTAATTTGGGAAGTGTGTCGCGATGACGAAATTACGCGTTACGCTGGAGAATTTCCCGATCGACAAAAGCTGAGGAGCGGCAAATATGGAATATAACATGGCTCCGTGTAAAATCGGAGAAGGGCCTTTTGTTTTCGTCAGCTACGCCCATGACGATCTGCCTATTGTCTCTACGGTGATCGAGGGCATCGTCGCCAGCGGATACAAGGTGTGGTACGACAAAAATATCGACGTCAGTTCTCTTTGGTCCGACGAAATCGCAAACGCCATTTTGGCGAGCAAAGTCTTCATCGTTTTCGTTACAAAAGCTTCCATGGCGTCGCAATACGTTCGATCGGAAGTGGAATTCGCGCTCAGCAGGAAGGTGAAAGTGATCCCCGTTTATATCGAGGGCATGGATGTCCTGCCTCCCGGGTTGTCTTTGATATTGCATTCGACCCAGGGGCTGGAGGGAAACAACCCTCAGATCATCACCTTCAAAATATGCAAATGGCTCACGGAGAACTGGGAGGAGGGCGGGAAAGAGCGGGCGTCTCTGGTTCCCGTCGCACCCAAGGCCGACGATGGAGGCAAAGAAAAGAAAAGCGTTTGGAAATTCCTCCGTCGCGAAGACGGCGAAGAACGCCCAATGACAATGAAAAAACCCGCAAAAGCTCTGCAAGCCTATATGGAACGGCCGCCCAGAGTCCTCGGGCACGCAAGCGGAGTTCCCACGGCTTCTTCTTCTCTCCTGAAATGGCTTCTGAGAATCGTTCTTTTCACCAACATAACGGAACTCTTGCTGGCTTATCAGACCTCGGGGAACCAAATATTTTTCGGCCAGGAGACGTATCTTTATTGGATTCTTCCATCGTTCGTGTTTTACTGGTATTTCGATCGGCGTTTCAGCGGACCTTATTCTCTTTTCAGTTTTCGGCGGAGCCTCGGCGCTCTCCAGTCCCTGCTTTATTGGGCGCTTCTCCTGGGATGGCTGCTCATGGTCGTGAATCTCGAGAGTTTCAAGATCTGGGTGGTGTGGGCCGCACAGATCGTCGCCTGGTTCCGGCTCCCATACATCGTGAATTTCAGGGCTATTTTGGCGTTAGATTTGCCTGCCGTTCCCGAAAAAGCGCGATCCATAGGGTTTTTAGCGGCGTTGGGCAGCAGCGGCTTGCTGCTGGTGGATATGGTGGTCGCGTTCTTCAGAAGGAAATTTTTAGCGTGAAAAACGCCATGAAGCTGTGCGATCTTCTGCCTTACGATTCCATCGCGATCCAGTGCCACGACAATCCCGACGCCGACACCTTGGCCTCGGGCTACGGGCTTTATCGCTATTTTCGATCCAAGAAAAGCGGGGGGATCCTCAAGTTGTTTTACGGCGGACCGGCCCCCATCACGAAACCGAACTTGACGGGAATGGTGGAGACGCTGAATATCCCCGTCGAATACGAGCCCGATCTGAAAGAGTGGCAGGGCCTCCTGATTACCGTGGACTGTCAGCACGGCGCCACGAACGCCATGTACGTGAAGGCGCCGCATGTGGCCGTCATCGATCACCACATACAGGAAAGCAGTTTGCCTCCGCTTTGCGATTTGCGCCCCTCCCTGGGAAGCTGCTCGACCTTGGTCTGGATACTCCTGACCCAGGAATCCTTTATCATCGACTCGCGTCTGGCGACGGCTTTGTATTACGGACTTTTCTGCGATACCGACAATTTCGCGGAGGTGTGCCACCCTCTCGATTACGACATGAGGGACATGCTCCACGCCGACGAAGGCATCTTGAGAAAACTCAAGCATTCCAATCTTTCTTTGAGCGATCTCCACATCATTTCCACCGTATTGAAGGAGAATCGTTACGATCGGCAGGGCCGTTTCATGATTATCGCCACTCCGCCCTGCGACCCCAACCTCTTGGGGTTCGTCAGCGACCTTGCGATGCAGGTGGACGTGGTGGATATCGTCGTCGCTTTTTCGGTGGTGGACGAGAGGATCAAATTTTCGGTGCGCACGGCCGTCCGCGAGGTGAAAGCCTCGGATTTGACGGTGTGGCTGGCCCGAGACGTGGGCTGGGGGGGAGGACATCGGGAAAAAGCGGGCGGCCTCATATCGGGAGCGAAGTACGCCGCTCACGCGGGCGAGTGCCTCCCCGACGAGTTTTTCGCCCGGCGCATCGACGAGTACCTCAACCGTTACGAGGTCATCGACTGCCTGAACCCATCCGACTCGATCAATCTGAAATTGCGCCTGAACGAGATGAAAATTTTCCGAAAACTGCCCGTGAGATTGGGGTTCGTTCCGTGCCGGGAGT
>JAISWV010000062.1 GCA_031270755.1 Synergistaceae bacterium | reverse complement strand
ACGGCCGCCTGCTTCTGGTGAGGTATCCGATGAGGCGGTTCGGCGGCTCCGTCTGCCGCGCGGCCGATGTCGCTTTCCCCGTCGGGCACGGGACGAACATGGAAGACGGCGCGCTTCAGGGCTACTTCAGAACCCTGTCCGTGCCCTTCGTCGGGAGCGATGTTGCCGCCTCCGCCGTCGGGATGGACAAATACATGACGAAGGCCGTTCTCAGAGACGCCGGGCTTCCCGTTCTGGACTGCGCGCGCGTGGCCGTGAAGCCGTTCTTCAACGACGCGGAAGGCGTTCTGCGGGCCCTGGGTGAGTCCGTCTCCTTCCCTATGGTGGTCAAGCCTCTGAACTTGGGTTCGAGCATCGGGATCACGAAGGCGTCCGACGCGAGGGAACTGCGGGAGGGGCTCGAAACGGTCTTTCACTACGCCAATGCCGCCCTGGTCGAGCGGGCGGTTCCCAACCTCAGGGAACTCAACTGCGCCGTTCTCGGGGACCCGGACTCCGCCGTCGCCTCGGAGTGCGAAGAGCCCCTCGGGGCGCACATTATTCTGGACTACAGCGACAAATACCTTGCCGGCGGCGGCAAGGCGGGGGCCGGGGCGAAAGGCATGAGCGCGGCCCGGAGAAAGTTCCCGGCCGAAATTTCCCCGGAGCTGCGGGAGACGGTCCGGGACCTTGCGCTGAGGGCCTTCCGCGCGCTCTCGTGCCGCGGCGTCGCCCGGGTCGATTTTCTGATGGACGGAGGGAGCGGCGGCCTGTGGGTCAACGAGATCAACACGATTCCGGGGTCTCTGTCGTTCTACCTGTGGGAGCCGATGGGGCTTCCCTTCGGGGTGCTTCTCGACCGGCTCGTCGAGCTGGCGCTCAAGAGGGAGCGGGAGGACGCCGCCGTCGCGCGTTCTTTCGAGACGAACATTTTGTCCGGTCTCGCTCCGGGAGCCTTCGGCTCCAAGGGCCTCAAGTCCGCCGCTGCGGGGCCGAAATGACGGCAGGCACCGAGCGGGCGAGGGCGGGCATGTCCGTGGCGCGGCTGGGGCTGGGCGTCAACGCCGTCCTGACGGTGGGGAAGTACGCGGCCGGAATCCTGGGACGCAGCGACGCGATGATCGCCGACGCGACTCACTCCCTGTCGGACCTTCTGACGGACTTTGCCGTGCTTCTGGGGCTGAAGTACACCGACAAACCGGCCGACGAGGACCACGCCTACGGGCACGGCCGGATCGAGACGCTGGTGGCGGCTTTCTGCGGCCTCGTGCTGCTGACGGTGGGGCTGGGGATTTTTTTCGAGGGGAGCGCCGGCATTCTCCGCGTCGTGCGTGGGAAGCCGGTCGATCCGCCGGGTGTGGTCGCGTTCTGGATGGCGCTGATCTCGATTCTCTCCAAGGAGGGGCTGTTTCGTTACACTTTCGCGCAGGGCCGCCGGCTGGAGAGCGCGTCCCTTCAGGCCAACGCTTGGCATCACCGTTCGGACGCGATGTCGTCCGTCGGGGCGTTTCTGGGGATCGGCGGCAGCCTGGCGGGCGGGGGAAAATGGGCCGTTCTGGACCCTGTGGCGGCTGTTGTGGTCAGTGTTTTTATCCTTCACGCGGCGGTTTCCATTTTCTGGAACAGCATCCGGGAGGTTTTGGACACCTCTCTGGCCCCGTCTCAGGTCGAATCGATACGGGAGACGGCCTTGGAGTTCCGGGAGATTTTCGGCATCCACAAAATCAGGACGCGAAGGATCGGGTTCTACGCGGCGCTGGAGGCTCACATTCTGCTGGACGGGGAGCTGTCTTTGAAGCGGTCGCACGACATCGCGACCTCGCTTGAAGAGAGATTGAAGGCTCTTTTGGGAAAGAGCGCGCTGATCACCCTGCACACGGAGCCTTACGAGGAAAAGAGTAGGAGATGACCTTGGGGCTCCGCCCCAAACCCGGGCTGGGGCCGTGGGCCCCTGCACCCCAATGGGTCCAGGGTCCGCGACCCTGGCGGGGTTTGGGGCAGAGCCCCAAGGGGTTAAGTTGGTTAAAGCTGCGACAGTAAAAGCCACCCCACGGCGCGAAAATAGTTTTTGGGTACACCCATACCCAGCGCGTAAAGCCGGGTCAGGCGGCGCCGTGCGTGGGCGTGTCCCTGTTCCGCGGCCATGCGATACCATTTCGCGGCCGTAGTGTTGTCCTTGACGATGCCCGCCGCCGGCGCGAATGTCGTGTCGTAAATCTCGCCCAGCATGAACTGCCTCCGCGTCGCCCGCCAAGGCCAGCGCCTCTAAGGCAACTGGCTTTCCCTCCTGAAAATCGCGCTGTGCCTGTGCGTCGTGAAGTATCGCTCTCGGCAGGGCACTGATGGACCGAACGCCCCAGTATTCGGCAAAACCCTGATTCCTCCAATCGCTGGGCGAGGGTCGAAGGTCCGTGAAAAAGAGTAACTTGGGCTTGAGCGTTAGAGTGGGAATGACAACATCGGTTTTGCCCTCCGCTTTCTGCTGTACAACCAAGGCTTCGCGCTGCTTCTGCTCTTCGGCGTAGAGCGGCGCGGTGCGCAGGTCCTGAACCAGTGACAGGAAATTCGAGTTCAAAATCAGACAGAGCGCCAAAAGCACCCCACGCCATGGATATATGCGGAGCAAACGGATTTTCTCAAGCGTTGCCTCGTTTCTATATCCGAAGGCCCACAAAAAGAACCATGCCGCGCCCATGATCCAAATCGCCAAACCCTCTGCCCGCACCGGCAATCCCGCGCCGCTGGCGAATCCGGCGATCGCCTGCTGAAAAAAAGCAATCAAGGCGACGATAACAAAAATATACCATGCCTTCAAGTGTTCGGAGAGGACCTTGTCGAACGGCTTTGTGTGCGCCGCGATGACGTGTGTGTAAAGGATCGCGAGGTAGACAATCGGCTTCGTGAAAAATTTGAGCGCCGTAATACCGCCAAAAGCGGCGGTGACACCGAAGTTTAGGAAAATATTTTTGCTGGATTTTCCGAATACGGACATACGGGCGGCTGTTCCGGGGGAAAGGTAAAGGATGAGAAACCCCATAAAGGCGACACAGGTCATTGCCAAAAGAAAGATAGCGGCAGTTCGTCGCTTGGTGAAGATGCACCAGCAGAGAAAGCAAAAAAACATGGCGCATAAAAACGCGCCGGTTTGGGGCCCAAATCCTGAAGCAATAAGCAGCAAGGTCAAACTCAAAACAGTTAATCTCCAATCGGAGCTGCCCTTTTTGAGAAGCGCGGCCGAAGGAATGCTTGCCAACAGGATCAGGGAAGCGGACCACGTGTATCCCATAGCATCCAGCCAGTAAAAATTCTCGTTCAATCCCGGCACCACCGCCAGCCACACCGCCTGCATGAGAAGTGCAATCCCGAATTTTGCGGCGACGGACAAATCTCTCGCCGTCACGTGTATCAATCCGTAGAGAACGCAGACGTTAAATAGACATGTCAGAAACGGAAGGAGAAAATACCCCTTGAAGTTCAACCACATAGGAATTAGCACGATTACCTGATAGAACGGAGAAACTCCCCAATTCATGTACGAATTCACTACCAATCGCCAAAACCCCTCTGCGCGGACCGCGTTTGCCAAAGCATAGTCGTCCGCCTGCGGGAAAGCGTAAAAGCCCAAAAAGCAAAACAAACCGACGTAAACGGCAAGAAGAGAGATAAAGAGATACTGTTTTTTCATAGTCGTGAACCTCGCTTATAGTTCAGGATGAGAGAGAATAGCAATACACGGCTCATAATCACGGATTCCTTGGATTGTTCTTTTCGCAGTTTATAGCGCGCGCGACCACATAAATTGGACGCCCTTTCGCCTCGTCGTAGACTTTTCCCAGATAAAGACCGATGATGCCCAAATTCCCGACCACCATGCCGCCGAGAAACCATATGGAAACCATCAGGCTGGTCCACCCGTCAACGCTGACGCCTGCCCAATATTTCTTCGCCACGATATAAAGGGCGTACAAGGTCGAAAAAAAGGCCATAAAGAACCCCAAAGATATAGAAATATGAAGAGGCTTGTTCGAGTAGGCCACAATAACGTTTGCCGCCAGCTTGAACAGTTTCCTGAGGGAATAGGAGCTTTGCCCGCTGTAACGCGGCTGGTGCCGGATATCGATGTAACCGACATTGAATCCCAGCCATTCCAGATGGCCTCCAAAAGAGGGCACGCTTTCTCCCATACGGGAGTACGTATCGGCGACGAGGCGCGAGAGAATACGAAAATTGGCGACTTGCGGATCGTAAGACATTCCCGACAACCGGTTGAAGACGGCGACAAAAAGACGCGAAGTGAGGCGTTTCCACAAAGGGTCTTTGCGTTTTCCCCGCCTCGCGCAGACCATGTCGTAGCCCTCCAGCGCTTTCGCGTAGAGGCGCGGAATTTCTTCGGGAGGGTCCTGCAGGTCGCAGTCCATGACGACAACCCAATCTCCCGCAGCCAGAGCCAGTCCGGCGGTGATGGCGGGATGCTGCCCAAAATTGCGGCTCAGCTGGACGGCTTTGAGATGGGGGTCTTGCAAGGCCAGGTCGCGTATTTTTTCCCACGAACCATCCTGCCCGCAATCTTCGACGAAAATAATTTCGTAGGGCAGCGTTGCGTCGATAGATTTCACGGCTTCCACGATGCGTCGGTAAAGCTCGCCGACGCACCCCGCGGCTTTGTAAACGGGAGAGACCACGGATATCAATTCAGGTTTTCGCATTAGATATACTTTGACGCAACCTCCGTTATGATTCATTGATTGCTACAAAAGATGTTCGGTATTTAGAAAATTATACAACACTAACACAACATCGATGTTGTCTCGATTCGGTATCTGAGATCATCTTAAAAATACTCTCTCCCATCCGCAGCATCAAATAAAATTCTTTCCTCGGCAGGCATTACAAGCGTCTTTGGAGGAATGCTCTTATGCACTCTGGCTCCTGCTCCGACAATACAATACTCGCCGACCTCGACGTGATCATGAATCGTCGCGTTCATGCCAACGAAGCAATTTTTCCTCACCTTGGCGAATCCTCCAACGGTGGAGCCTGCTCCTAAAAAACAATTTTCAAAGATATGACTATCGTGAGTAATGGTCGAAGAAGCCCAAACAATGGTATTTGCGCTAAGAACGGCATGAGGTTGTATGACGACATTTTCAAAAAGAAAAATATGTTCTCCCAGAGAAACGTCAGGGCCTATAATTGCATGTTTGTCAATATAAGATGCGGCTTTATATCCTTTGTTCTTTACTTCTTCGTAGAGGCGGGTCCGAATTTTATTGAGTTGTTTGTATCCGACGGCAACAAAAAATTCCGTGTCCTCCACGGAAAAATACTTTTCCACTTGCTCAAGGGGGACGACAGGAACATTATTTATGAAATTTTTACTCAGATATTTTTCTTCTACCGAAAATCCCACGACACGATATTGACCGCTGTATTCCATATACAGGGCAATCAGTTCGGAAAAAGAAGTGTCGCCAACGATAAACAGATTTTTCATGGGAGTCCTCCAGACTCTAAACAACAACTTTCGCTAAAGTAGCGGCTCATCGAGAAAATCACATATTGCCTGTAATATTATGTTGAAGAACCATTTGGCAATAAATGTTCGAATACGTTTCTCCCTATGTTGAACAAAGTGTCCACAATACTGACTCCATGTTCGAAGGGTGGATAAAGCTGCGGGTATTCGGGATATTCATACCGCATCCAC
>JAISWV010000385.1 GCA_031270755.1 Synergistaceae bacterium | reverse complement strand
GTCCTGGCCTTTCTTGTACCGTTCCTCGATGTCTTTCCACGGGTCGTGAAGCTGCTTGAAGCCCAAGCTGATACGGCGTTTGTCGGTGTCGACCTCCAACACCTGCACTTGAACCTCCTGCCCCTTGCGGAAGGCTTCTTTCGGATGGCGAATTCTGGCCCAGCTGATATCTCCGATATGGACAAGGCCCTCCACGCCGGGCTCGATCTCCACGAACGCGCCGAAATCCGTGACGTTGGTAACCGGCCCCGTAAGAATCATACCCTTTTGAATGCGGTCCACCACGGAACTCCATGGATCCCCTTCCACCTGCTTGATGCTCAGGGAGATTCTGTTGTTTTCGTGGTCGATGCCGATGACCTTGACGGTGACCTTATCGCCCTTCTTGAAGGCGTCTTTGATGCGCACGTTGCGTTTCCAGGAAATTTCGGTCATATGCACCAAACCGTCCACCGCTCCGATGTTCACGAAAACGCCGAAGTCGGTCAAGCTGCTGACCTCTCCCTCGATGACACTGCCCTCTTTGACTTCTTCGTAGAACTTGGCGCGCTGTTCCGCGGCTTCCTTCTCCACGAGAGATTTTCTGGAGAACACGATCCTGTGTTTCCGGCGATCTTTTTCGAGCAATTTAACGTCAAAAACCTCGTCCACGAACTTGTTGAGGTTGACCCCCCTGCCGTCGGCAGCAAGATGGGAAATGGGAATGAATCCCTCGAGCCCGCAACAATCGACCATCAACCCGCCTTTGACTTTGCGCAGGGCTTTTACCTGAATGATCTCGTTCTGGGCGAGCTTGTCTTCAAATTCAGTCCATCGGCGCTCGAATTCATGACGCCAACGGCTCAATAAGAGCTGGGCTTCTTCCCCCTCCCGGATGCTGACGACCTGAACCTCCACATTGTCCCCCACATGAGGTTTTTCCGCGTCTCTCACTAGAATACGATGCGTCCACTCCTTGGCGGGAAGGTATCCCTCGCACTTGTAGCTGACGTCCACCAGCCAGCCGTTTTCCGTCTCCCCGATGACGGTCCCCGTTCGAATCTCGCCTTTGCGAAGATCGGAGAGAGCAATCTGGTCCATCATGCTCTCCATTGTTTCCTGAGTTTCCTGATCTTGAATTTCCTGATCTTGAACTTCCAGTTCCTGAACTTCCAATTCTTGAACTGCCGCCACTTCCTGAGTTCCGTTCTCCATAACCTGCTCCATTGCCACCTAGCCCCCTTGACTGCCTACGTTCTCGCAATTTTATTACAAACTTCGGTGATAAGCCACTGAGGCGTACTGGCCCCCGCGGCTATTCCAATCTTCATCTTGCCCTCGAACCACCCCCATTCCATTTCTTCGGCGCTTTCTATCCACAGGACATCCATTCCGTTCGCCTTCGCTATGTCCCGCAACTTCGCGGTGTTGGCGCTCTCCCTGCCTCCGACGAGGACCACCCCGTCCACTCTGCCCGCAAGGCGGCGCACCGCGTCCTGGCGCTCCACCGTCGCTTTGCAAATGGTATTGCAAACACAAAGTTCTCCCGCCTTCGGCACCAACGCGGAGGCGATACCGGCGAGAAGTTCCTCCTGTTGGGTGGTTTGGGAGATCAAAGCGACACGCGGCCGTTTCGGTAAATTTTCGGCCTCCGCGACATTGGCGACGACGTCGACCGGTCCGTCCACGTAACCCATGATCGCTTGTATTTCCGGGTGCCGGGCGTCCCCCAGCAACACGATGTCGTACCCCCGGGACGAAAACTCGCCGGCACGCTCCTGAGCCCGGCGTACATGGGGGCACGTCATGTCCGCGATAGTTTCGCCCCTGCCGCGCAGTCCTTCCATCACCGCCCTGGGTTCTCCATGAGCGCGAATGAAAACCCTGGCTCCGTTGGGAACTTCATCGGCGTTCCGGGCTATCTTCAACCCCATCGCTTCCAGGCGCGCCACTTCTTGGGGATTGTGGATCGGCATTCCAATAGACCAAACTTCGCCCTCTTTCGCCGAAGACCGCGATTCCAAGGCATCTACAATAGCGTCCACCGCGCGTTTCACGCCGAAACAAAACCCCGCCCGGTCGGCCATGACAATTTCTTTCATTATAATATTCTTTTCCCGGTCAGCCTTAAATTTTCAAACTACAATTTCAAGTGTCTTTTCGCGGCCTCGAGAATATCCGTTCGCAAAGTACAGGCACTCGACACCGACACATCATACCATAAGGTAGGGGCAAATTTCCCGAACCAAGTCTCCTGTCGGCGACAGAATGCTTTCGTCCTGCGAACATCTCCTTCGAGGGCCTCTTCCAGGGTCGTCGTCCCGCGGCAGTAAGAAGCCAGCTCCCTGTAGCCGAACCCCTGCATGGAGGGGAAGCGCTCGTCGAATCCGTTTTTCAGAAGCCATTCGACCTCCTGAGGATAGCCGGAAGCGAACTGCTTTCGAACGCGGGACTCGATGCTCTCGTACAGCTCCGCCCGCGGGCGATCGAGCCCGATGTAAAGCACATCCAGTTCGGAACGCGATTTTTCTCCCTCGGCATAAAGACGGGAAGGAGGCGCTCCGGTGAGAGCGTGGATTTCCAGGGCGCGCGACACGCGCCTCACGTCGTTTGGATGCAGTCTCGCGGCCGTTTCTTCGTCGATTTCCGCCAGCCTCCGGTGGAGCGATGCCGGCCCTTCCGCGTCCGCCAAGCGCTCGAAACGCCTTCGGGTCTCGCGGTCGGAGGGCAGCCCGGAGTTCAGCGCCTCGTGAAAGAGAGCTTTGTAATAAAAAGGAGTTCCCCCCACAAAGAGCGGCACGCGCCCCCGATTTCGTATCCGCGCGGCGGCGGCTTCTGCCAGGGTCACGAACGCGGCGGCTGTGAAGGCCTCGTCGGGGTCCGCGACGTCGATGAGATGATGGGGTATGGAGCGGCGCTCCGAGAAAGAGAGCTTGTCCGTGCCCACGTCCATATAACGATAAACTTGACGCGAATCGACCGAGACGATCTCGGCGTTCAGCGAAACCGCCAAATCCAGGCTCAAGGCGGTCTTGCCAACCGCGGTCGGTCCGATGACCGCGATCACGGGATAACGTTTTGTCACTTGAAAATCCGACCCTCTCTTCACAGCACGATACGTTTTTCAGAACTGTTTCGTATTCGGCAAGCGGGTGGTTAGCTTAACTCACATGGATATATGAGAGCAAGCGCAAATTCGGAACCCGAATCCGTTTTTTTCTCGACCCAAATTTTCATTGCT
>JAISWV010000289.1 GCA_031270755.1 Synergistaceae bacterium | reverse complement strand
CTAAGTTTTTGCAAATGGAAAGCCCCAGGCCGGTCCCTTCGATTTTTCGGTTCGCCTGGGTGCTCAATTGGTTGTATTCTAAAAAAAGCTTGCCGAGGTCCTCTTTTTTGATGCCGATTCCCGTGTCGCTCACCGTGAACGAGAGACATGCGTTTTTTCCTCTCCGCTCACAGGCGACCTCCAACGTTACCTTCCCCTCGCGGGTGTACTTGAAGGCATTGGAGAGGATGTTGTTGAGGATCTGTTTCACCCTCAGTTCGTCCCCGCGCAGCTGTTTCGGGATGTCTTCGTCCACTTGAGGCTCGAAGACCACGGGCTTCGACGCGAGACGCACGATATTCAGGTGAATCGTGTCGCTGATCATGTTCGCGAAATCGTAATCGGCCGGCGCGATATCGAAGTTTCCGGAATCGATCTTCGAGATGTCCAGAATATCGTTGATGATGTTGAGCAAGGTGGCGCTGGACCGGTATATTTTCTCCAGGTTGTCGTGGGTCTCCCGGGGCAGGGAATTGCGCAGTTCTATTTCGCTCAGGCCGATCACAGCGTTGAGGGGGGTACGAATCTCGTGGCTGATATTGGCGAGGAAGACGCTCTTTGCCTGCAAAGCGGCCTCGGCGTGCTGGGCCATTTGAAGATCCGTAAGGTCGTGAAACATGACCACACACCCCAGCGTGGCCCCTTCGGCGTCGAGCATGGGGGCAAATCGGACGGTGTAGCTGCGGGGGTTGTCTTCGTGACGGAAACAAATGATCTTGTCCAAAGATACGCTTTTTTTGTCTTTTATTGCCTCCGCAAATGCCTTCCTCAGGTGGTCGATTTCTTTGGCGCTCAGAAAATCCTCCAGGGCCTCGGAAAAAGTTCGGCTTCTGGCCTGTTTGAGTTCATCAGTTTGGGATTGGCGTAAAAAGACATCGGAACAATCGATGAGGTCCTCGTTTGTATCGAGGATGAGAATGGCGTCCGGGGTGTTTTTCATGAGCAGGCTGCGGAAAAGCTCCTGTTTGGTTTTTTCCGAGGAGAGTTTCGCGATGTTCCTGGAGAATATATAAGAAACTCCCATAGCAAGGAGAATGAAGATCACCGCCGAGGCCGCCACACGGTACAGCGCGCCCCGGGCGGCGCGGTCGAGAGGCTGAGTGGACACCCCCGCCGCCAGGATGCCAACCCTCTCCCCGCCAAACATGAACGGCTTGTAAACGGTGCGCAGCGTGGATCCTTCCGGTGTTTTCAAGTTTCCAGAATAGGATCCGCCCTTGACCAGAACGGCGTCTGCCACGTCAGGGGGCGCCTTTGTTTTGACGAGCCGCTTTCCTCCGTTTCGGACGGTCGTGTTGATCCTTTCGTCTCCGTAAAAAAACGTCACCTCGGCCCGATACATATTGGCAAGCTGGTCCACGATATTGGGATTCCGCAAGTCGATCCCGACGATCAGCGTACCGATGACCCGGGAATCTTTTTTGACCGGAACGCTGTGAAAGAGCCCCAGGTCCGTCAGGCTTCCTTTACCGAAGGTCAGGGCGGACGCTCCCATCAGGGCCGAACGAACGTATTCCCTCCCGGAGATGTTGTCTCCAATGCGGTATGGATCGTGAGGGCGGCTCAACACGTTGCCCCTGGCGTCCGTGATGATGATGAAATCGAACTCGGAAACGGCAATGTACGGGCGCAGCCATTGGTTCAGACCGGTGCTGTTGCCTCGCTCGATGAGCTCCGGAAGTTCCCTCATGCCGCCGACAACCTGATTGAAGAGTTTCGTGCGCCGGATCATCGCGTCTATTTCTTTGCTCAGGCCGTTGGCCGCGACGAGAACGGTGTCGTCCATTTCATCGCCCATCGCTTTCACGAACTCGAGACTGCTGATGGTGGAGGTCACCGTCACCCCAGCCAACACCAAAAAGAAGCTCACAAGGAAAACTCTGCCGCCTATCTTCAATCTGGCCACTTTCGTCTCCTTATCCCACGTTTTCCAGGCGTTCGAAGATTTGCCCATATTCCAAGTCGTCCACTTGTTTCCTCAGCCATTCTATCAAGTCGCCCTGAGATTCGTAAATGTATCGCTCCAGCTCTGACAGCACCCTTTCCATGCCCGCCGCGTCATACCGCGCGCAATATTCACGGAGTTCCCTCAAAAGCGACGCGTCGGGCGCGCCTCTCCTCTCGGCCCCGCCCTCGCCCGGCGGCTCCTTCCACAGGACATGGAGGCCGGACAGCAGAGCCTCCGCCGCGCACGCCAGGTCGCCGTTCTTCGCTCTCACCGTCTCCAGGTCTCCTCTTTTCGCCGCAAACTCCAGCTCTTCGGCCATCTTTCCGATTCCATCGGCGCAAATCCCGTAGCTCGACCCCTTCAGGCCGTGCACCGCGATCGCGTACTCCGACAGGGTCTCTTCCCTCACCTCGCGCAGTTTGTCCAGCAGCTCCGGGGTGTGAGTCCCGTAGGAGCGCAAAACCTTTCTATAGGCCTCCTCCCCGCCGAAACGCGAACATCCCGCCTCGGCATTCAACCCTTCAATATTTAAACTTCCAATATTGAAACTCCCAGTACTTAAACTCCCAATACTCAATTGTTCCATGTTCAAATTTTCTGCAAGAGTCTTGGCGGCGGGTGCATCCTCCATCGCCGGTTCTTTTGCCGATTCTCTCGGCTTCGGTAACCCCGGCGCTTCGTGGAGCCGCCTGTCGCGAACCCACTGGTTCAGCAGGGAGTCCAGGTGCGTCACGTCGATGGGTTTGGGCAGATACGCCTGAAAGCCGTTTTCCAGAAACATGGCCTCGTTCCCGACGATGGCGTTGGCCGTCAAAGCGATGACGGGCACCGTTTCCGCGTACTCGGTGCCGATCCCGCCGCGGATGATCCGCACCGTTTCGATGCCGTCCATCTCGGGCATCATATGGTCCATAAAAATCACGTCGTAGATGTGTTTGCCCTCGCGAACCAGCTCGATGGCCTGTTTGCCGCTGGAGACGCAGTGGACCGTCAAACCGTAAGGCGTCATGAGCCCCTTCGCCACGTCCAGGTTGGTGATCACGTCGTCCACCACCAGTACCTTCCCGTAGGGCATGGGGGTGCGCTCCAGCTCCTTCACCCCTCGGTTCTCCATCAGGCGGAAGGTTCTGAGATTTTGGGCCATTTCGGAGCCGATGGGAGTGGGGTCCACGATTTTCTGACGGATTTTGACCGAGAAACAGCTTCCCTTTCCATACTCGCTCTCCACTTCGATCGTGCCGTTCATCAGGTTCACCAGGTTCTTGCAGATGGCAAGCCCCAGGCCGGTTCCCTCGATTTTCCGGTTCGCTTGGGTGCTCAACTGACTGTATTCCAAAAAGAGCTTGCCCAGGTCCTCTATTTTGATGCCGATGCCCGTGTCGCTCACCACGAAGGCCAGGTAAACGTATCTTTTCCTCCGCTCGCAGGAGACCTCCAGGGTGACCTTGCCCTCTTGGGTGTACTTGAAGGCGTTGGAGAGGATGTTGTTGAGGATCTGCTTCACCCTCAGCTCGTCCCCGCACAGCCGCCTCGGAATGTTTTCGTCCACCCGGGGCTCGAAAACCACGGGTTTCGACGCGAGACGGACGACATTCAGGTGGATCGTGTCGCTGATCATGTTCGAAAAGTCGTAGTCGGCCAAAGCGATCTCGAAGTTCCCGGAATCGATCTTCGAGATGTCCAGGATGTCGTTGATGATGTTGAGCAGCGTGCCGCTGGACCGGTATATTTTCTCCAGGTTGTCGTGGGTCTCCCGGGGCAGGGAGTTGCGCAGCTCTATCTCGCTCAGGCCGATCACGGCGTTGAGGGGCGTGCGGATCTCGTGGCTGATATTGGCGAGGAAGACGCTCTTTGCCTGCAAAGCGGCCTCGGCGTGCTGAGCCAACTGGAGATCCGTAAGGTCGTGAAACATGACCACGCACCCCAGAGTGGCGCCGTCGGCGTCGAACATGGGAGAAAATCGGACGGTGTAACTGCGGGGGCCGTCCTCGCGGCGGAAATCGATGATCTTGTCCAAGGATATGCTTTTTTTATCTTTTACCGCCTCCGCAAAGCCCCTTCTCAGGTGCTGGATTTCTTCGGCATTCAGGAAATCTTTCAGAACCTCGGCAAAGGTTTTGCCCTCGATCTGTTTGGACTCATGGCCCCGGGGCCGATGCAAAAAAACATCGGAGCAGTCGATGAGGTTTTCGTTTGTCTCGAGAATGAGGATGGCGTCCGGGGTGTTTTTCATGAGCAGATTGAGGAAAAGCTCCTGTTTGGTTTTTTCCGAGGAGAGTTTCGCTATGTTCCTGGAAAAGACGTAGGAAACTCCAATAGACAAGAGCATGAAAACAGCCGCCGAGGCCTCGATACGGTATATGGCGTTTTGGATAGCGCGATCGAGAACCCGCGTCGTCAACCCCGCCGCCAGAATGCCTACCTTTTCCCCGTTGAATATGAAGGGCTTGTAGAGAGTGCGGAGCGTGCTTCCATCCCTCATCGTCAGTTCTTCGTACAACGATTCGCCCCTGCCCAGCACGGCGTCCGCCACCTTGGGCGGGGCCTTGACTCCGACGGCCCGCCGCCCGTTTTCCCTGATGGTCGTGTTGATCCTTCTGTCGCCGTAATAGATCGACACCTCGGCCCCATGCAGATTGGCGAGCCGGTCTATGACAGAGGTCTTCTGAAGGTCGACCCCGGCCACGATGGCACCCACCACATTGCCGTCCTTGGTGACCGGGATTCCGTAAAAGAGCCCAAGGTTTATCGTGGTCCCTGCTTCGATAGTCCGAACTTCCTGTCCGTTCAGGGCCGGCCGGACATAGCCTTTCGCCGAGACGTCGTCTCCTACGCGGTCGGGAGCGTGGGGGCGGCTGAGGACCACGCCCTTGGCGTTCGTAACCGTAAGAGTGTTGAACTCGGACATTCTCAGGTACATCAGCATTCGCTTGTTCAGTGTTTGGAGGTCGTTTCGTTCGATAAGTCCGATGATTTCATCCGTATCGATCAGCGGTTGATCGAAAAGCTTCATTTTCATTCGCTCGAATATCGCGTTCAATTCCACGTTCAAGGAGTACGTAGTGGCAAAAAGCGTGGAGTCCATCTCGTCACGCATCGCCTCAATGAACACGAAACCGCTCACCATAGAGGTCACCGTGATCCCAGCCAGCATCAAAAAGAAGCTTACCAAGAAAACCCTGCCGCCTATTTTCAATTTGGTCAATTCCTTTCCCTCGTCACTCGATGTTCTTCAAACGTTCGCTTATTTGCCCGTACTCCAGGTCGTCGACTTGTTTTCTAAGCCATTTCACCAGGTCGTTCCGGGATTTGTAAGTGTACCGCTCCAGCTTCGACATCGCTTCCTCCATCCCCGCCACGTCATAGTGGGAACAGCGTTCGCGCAGTTCTTTCAAAAACGATATGTCAGGTGTGCTTCTCAACTCTCTTTTTTCGCTTTTTTCGCGGTCTTCGCGCCGCGGTTCTTCCCAAAATGCTTCTTTCAAAGAGACTTCTTGTAAAGATGTTTCTTGCCCGAGAAAACCGAAACGAAGGCTCGACAGCAACGCCTCCACCGCGCGGATCAGCTCGCCGTTCTTGGCCTTCACCGCTGCGGCGTCGCCTCTTTTCGCCGCGAACTCCAGCTCCTCGGCCATCCTGCCGACTTCATCGGCGCAGATCCCGTAGCTCGACCCCTTCAGGCCGTGGACCGCTATCGCGTATTCCGGCAAGGTTTCCTCTTCTCCGCGCAGCTTGTCCAGCAGTTTGGGGGTGTGAGTCACGTAAGATCGTATCACCTCTTTGTAGGCACGCTCTCCGCCGAAACGCGAATATCCCGCTCCGATATTCAATCCCTCGATATTTAGATTAAAGTTTTCGATCTGCGTCCCGGCAGAGCTCTCATCTCCCCTCTCCGGTTTTTCCTGTTCCGGCGTTTTTCGGCCCCGCCGGTCGCGCACCCATTTGTTCAGCAAGGCATCCAACTTCAGCGTGTCGATGGGTTTGGAGAGAAAAGCCTGGAAGCCATTTTTCAAAAACATGGCTTCGTTCCCGACGATGGCGTTGGCCGTCAGCGCCACAATGGGCACTGTTCTCGCGTATTCGGTGCCGATTTTGCCTCGAATGAGGCGCACCGCCTCGATGCCGTCCATTTCAGGCATCATGTGATCCATGAAAATCACGTCGTATTCGTTTTTGCCCTCTCGGACGAGCTCTATGGCCTGCCTGCCGCTGGAAGCGCAGTGGATCGTCAAATGATAAGGCGTCATGAGGGCTTTCGCAACGTCGAGATTGACGACTACATCGTCCACCACCAAAACTTTTCCGTAGGGCATAGGCGTGCGGACGAGTTCCTTGGCGTGGCTTCCCATCAAATGGAAAGTCTTCAAGCTGCGGGCCGCCTCCGGGCCGATAGGCGTGGGGTCCACGATTTTCTGACGAATTTGGACCGAGAAACGGCTTCCCTTCCCGTGCTCGCTCGCGACGTCGATCTCACCTCCCATCAGTTCCACGAGGTTTTTGCAGATGGAAAGGCCCAAGCCGGTCCCCTCGATCTGGCGGGTCTCCAGCGGATTGACCTGCTTGTATTGCGAGAAGAGTTTTTCCATGTCCTCTTTCTTTATGCCGATGCCCGTATCGGCCACGGCAAACGAGAGCCGGACGTCCATCTCCTCCCGCCTGCAGGCCACTCGAAGCGTCACCTTGCCCTCTTTGGTGTATTTGAAAGCGTTGGAGAGGAGGTTGTTGAGAATCTGCTTGAGCCTGATTTCGTCGCCGTACATTTTGGACGGTATGGTCTCGTCGATCAGCAGCTCGAAGGCGATGGGTTTCGAACCGATGCGCACGACGTTCATGTTGACCGTGTCGCCGATCAGGCCGGAGAAATCGTAAATGGACGGCAGGAGCTCGAATTTCCCGGATTCGATCTTCGATATATCCAGGATGTCGTTGATGATCCCCAGGAGTATCGTGCCCGAATTGTATATTTTCCCGAGGTTTTCGCGGGTCTTTTGCGGCAGGTCGTTTTGCAGCTCCACCTCGCTCAAGCCCAAGATCGCGTTGAGCGGCGTGCGGATTTCGTGACTCGTGTTGGCGAGAAAAGCACTTTTGGCCTGGGAGGCCGCCTCGGCTTGCTTTGCCTGCAAAAAATCCGACAGGTCGTGAAACAGCGCCATCGCGCCGATCAGCCGATCGCCGGCGTCGAGCATCGGCGTAAAGTGAATCATGTAACTGCGAAGGCCGTTTCCGTCGTCGAAGTCGACTGTCTTGTCCAGGGATATGCTTTTCTTGCTCTGCATCGACTTGAACAAAATCGGAATGAGCTTTCTGATTTCGTGGGCTCCCACGATATTTTCGAATACGTCGATGAACGTTCTGCCGCCGATCAATCCGAAGCTGGGTATCCGGAGTTTTTTCAAAAACGTGTCCGTGCAGTAAAGAAATCTTCCCATCTGATCGAAGAGGAGAATGATGTCCGGACTGTTTTTCAAAATCAGATCGAGAAAAATTTGCTGGTGAGATTTTTCCGCGGCGGCCAGTTCGCCGTAATTCACGCGATTGATGGCCGCGGCCTTTGCCCTTTCCGCGAGATCCTGCAGGGTCGCAAGCTGCCGGGCCATTTTTTTGTTTTCTTTGCGCAGCGCCTCCAGCTCTTCTTTTTCACTCGAATACGTCATCGGGTTCATGCTCGTTTCGTCCCCGCGCATCTTCAAAAAGCGCAGCTCACGAGAGTGAGATTATGAAAACGATTCACCAACCTGCCGTCCCCGGTCTCGACCGGGCAAAACTCCCCGTAGCTGTATATGAACAAAAAAGGAGCGGCGGCAAGACGGCTTCGGATACGATCCATCTCCGTCAGATTGTCCCACTCCAAGACGAAAGTCCTGGCGATACAAGAGCCGATCAACAAAAAGTCGTAATCCCGAACCTCGCGCGTAAGCTCCGCCGCCGTCTCCAGGATGTAGTCGGGATCGATGACCCCCACCCCCAAGATGCCGTTCTCCGGAACCGCGCCCGCCAAAAGCAAATAGCCCTCCGGCGTCGGGTTGAGTATGGCGCGCAAGAAAGGGGGCGTTCCGTTGTTGTAATCGACGACCAACGGGATCGTGAGGGCTCCCTTGAACTTCCCGTCTTTGACGAAGCCCAGCGACTCCATGTACTGCATGGCGGGCACGTCGTTGATCTCCTTCAGAATATTGTCCTCCGCGCTGGTGATGACCCCTTTCCGCTGCATGACCCTCTTCTCGGAAATACCGGAAAAAGTGAATCTCGGGTTTATGTTGCCCGAGATCAGGAGCATGGCGAAAGATTTGCCGTAAGTTTCTCCGTTGAACAACACCAGGGGATTTTCGTGCGAGGTCGAATAATCAGCCGCCACCAACCCGAATATAGGGACTTTCCCCGACGACACCGCCTCCAAGCAGCGCAGAAAATGGTCTTGGGAAGGTTCGTGGGTCAACGGGGCAAAGGTCAGCATCAACGCGGGCTTATCCGGGAGTTTGCTCGATGCCTTGTTGTACAGGTCCGCCAGCGGTTCTTCATAGTTTCGGCTCAAAGGCTCGGACACTCCGGCAGAGAAAAACACGTCGTCGCTGGTCAAGACAGCCAGTGTGAGCAGCAACTGCCCTCCTGCCTCGGACACGGCGCTGCCCAAGGTATTGACCCCCACCACATCGAAGGGCAGTCGCTCACAGATGGCGCGGACGACCTCGTTTTTCATGAAGTCCAGGTAACAAGCCATAATGCCCACCGAATTTTTCAGCAGGCATTTTTCCAGCTCCAATTGCCCCAATATCTCGGCAACCGCCGACTCCGGATCGTCCATTTCGGCGGTATGCGCAATCAACGTCTTGATCATCGGGCTCTCCTCGATTTTTTACCGTCAGTCAAATTTCGGACGGCCACTCGTCGTTTATGGCAGGCCATGCAATCGCCGGAAAAAGAAGCTTGAAGCCTTCAGCAGACAAATGAGATTTTGCGCAAAAAAGAACCGCGGGTCAAAGAGCCAAGCTCGCCTTCGCCGCTTCGTCGAACTGTACGTGGACGGCCTGAAACGCGTCCACGATACGCGGGTCGAACTGACTGCCCATTCCGGCGTAGATGATACGGCAGGCGTCCTCGTGGGTCATAGCCTTTTTGTAAACACGGGTGTCCACCAGGGCATCGTAGACATCCGCCACCGACATGATCCTCGCGCAAAGGGGGATCTCTTCCCCCCTCAGACCGCGCAGGTAACCCGTCCCCTCATACCGCTCGTGATGGTTTTCGGCTATCATGATGGCGTACT
>JAISWV010000287.1 GCA_031270755.1 Synergistaceae bacterium | reverse complement strand
AGAAATCCTCGGGAACCGTTCTCATGCCAAACCTAAATCCACCGGCTGAAAACCGGTGGCCGCGCTTTATATTCCCGAATCTTCGCTCCTTTCGATATTCCGGCGACCTCTCCTGTGTTTTAGCACTCGATCGATATCTTCAAGCATCTTGAACACTCAGTTTTCCGTGGGGGACAGCGCCGAAAAACCGTGCTCTATCCGCTCGGCGTAAAAGGCGTTGAGCTTTGCCGCGGTGATGGCCAAGTGCCGGCGCATGAGGTCGCGCGCGGCTTTTTCGTCCATTTTCTCTATCGCTTCCATGATGATCCTGTGGCCTTTGATAATGCGCTCCTCCCACTGGTCGAGGGGGGTAATCATCGACTCCACACCGAAGGTGGAGGACGCCTTTTTGATTATCCGCAGGAGCCCCTCGTGAATCCTCAGCAGAACCTCGTTGTGCGAGGCCTCGATGACCAGTTTGTGAAAGAGATCGTTGACGTCGCTGCCCTGCATGTTCCAGTCGGCGGGGCGCTCTCTGTAGATGCGGGCCATGCTCTGAATACAGTAGCCCATTCTCTGGATGTCCTCTTCCGTCCTGTGGCTCGCGGCGAGCCCGGCTGCCTCGCTCTCCAGGAGTATCCGCACTTGGAAGGTCTGAGGCAGCATTGAGGTGGGCCATGACGAGTAGAAGTCGAGACTGCGATTCAGTTCTCCTTCACCGAGCCTGCGGAGGTAGATGCCCTCTCTGCCGCGCGTCTCGATAAAACCCAGAGTGTCCAGCACGATCAAAGCCTCCCGCACCGCCGTGCGGCTCGCTCCCAGGGCCGACGCGATCTCCCGCTCCGGCGGTAGCCTGTCGCCGGAAACAAGGCTGCCGTTCTTTATTCCATCGTAAATTCTGCGTACCAGCTCTTGACGCGAATTCGGCATCGTCTTCCCTCCAGCTAAAAAACCAATGTCCACAACTTAAGGAAAAATGGGTGTAGATATTTATTGTGGGCAAAAACGATCATCTTGCCACCTTCGGGGGTTATTTTCGACGTATTCCGCGATACGGTGGCAATCGCCCTCGTCACGAATGATGTGATCAGGGAATGATTTTTGATACCGCAACTATAGGGGCAGATTCCGCGTCTTTGCAGACGCCGGCCTCGATACAGGGCTGAATACACGCTTCAATGGTCTCTTCCATTTTCTTTTGCATAAAAAAGTCTCCTTTCACCGCGCCATCAGCGCGAACACGCCCCATCCAAGGTATTCACGCGTGTACGTGGCATAGCGTTTAGGTTCCGAAGTCAATTTAGCTCGAACATCTTCCGCGAAGTCGTCGTCGGGATTTGCTTCGAGCCATCGGCGCATGGTGAGCCATTTGGCCGCCTCGTACCTGTCCCAGCCTTCTTGGTCCGCCAGAACCATTTCCACAACGTCGTATTCGAGATTGCCGAAAGACGCGAGAAGTTCCGGAAGCACGAGAAAGTCGGAGATGGAACCGGCGAAGCAACCCTTGGCGACTTTTTCCGTCGGCGGTAACTGTAGCCAGTAGGGCTCGCCAATGAGGATTATTCCTCCCGAGCGGAGACTCTTCGCCAGAAGCTCGATGGTGCCGGCGACTCCTCCACCAATCCACGTGGCGCCAACACAGGCTGCCACACCGACCTTTTCGTCGGCGACGTAGCCGGCAGCGTCACCGTGGATAAACTCGACTCTGTCGGTGACTCCGAGTTCTTCAGCGCGGAGTTTCGCTTGCTCGGTGAACAGCCGACTCATGTCGATGCCGACGCCGATGATTCCGTAATCGCGTGCCCAGGTGCACAGCATCTCGCCCGAACCACTGCCGAGGTCAAGCACACGAGTCTCCGATTCCAGCCGCAACGCCACCCCAAGAGTGGCGAGCTTTTCTGGTGTGAACGGGTTATGGATGCGGTGAGCACTTTCGGTAATGTTGAAGATACGTGGGATGTCCAATGCAAAAACCCCTTTTTATATGTGGTGTAATAAGCGACGGTTCGTTCCTCGCCGGCTTCCTGCTTATGCCCCTGACCCCTTTACAAAGGGAAAGGGATCATGCTATAGTGTTTCTTGTAAAGTGTGTTTTACAAATTTATGGTTGTCCATGGTTGTCCAATCATAATATGAAGGGCGAGATGAGTCAAGGGATGAGTGACCGCGACCGTAAAGATTCCGCCTGCCGCCGTGGGAATGAGATACGGACCAGTGCAGCCTCTATGGGGCTTCATCTTCCATGGTCTGATGATTTGTCCCCTCTTTTCGGGACTGTGAAACTGGGGGCAAAGGTTGCCCCGACGCGGTTTGCCGTTCTTCCGGTGGAGGGGCGGGACGCCGGCTCGGACGGAATGCCTGGTGAGCGGACGTTCCGCCGTTACCGCAGATACGCGGCGGGAGGGAGCGGGCTCATTCATTTCGAGGCCGTGGCGTTTTCCCAAGAAGGCCGCGCCAGCGACTATCAGCTTGTGCTGAACCCCTCTACCGCCCCCGCCATCAAAAAACTGCTGGATGAAACACGAAACGAAGCCCGGCGCGTCATGGGGCACGTCCCCCTCTGTTACGTCCAGTTACAGGAAAGCGGGCGCTATTCCCGCGCCGCCGGGACCATGCCCCGCATCGTTGCCCCACTCCCCGAGTTCGACGAGAGGGCGAAGGTCCCGGCCGACATTTCGCTGCTGTCCGACGCCGAGTTGGAGAAAGTACGGGACCAATTCATCGACGCGGCCGTTCTCGCTTACGAGATCGGCTTTGATGGCGTGGACGTGAAGGCCTGCCACCGATACCTGACCTCGGATTTGCTGGCGGCGCGTTCCCGTCCGGGACGGTGGGGCGGCGCTTACGAGAATCGGGTGCGCATGGTTCTGGAGATGCTGGATGGAGTCAGGAGCAGGGTACCGGACCCGGATTTTCAGTTGATTTCCCGTCTCAACCTCTACGACGCCATCCAATGGCCCCACGGGTGGGGTGTGAAAGAGGAGAGCGCTCCGGTAAGCGGCCTGCCGACGCCCGATCTGACGGAGCCTCTGAGGCTTTTGGAACAGATGAAAGAAAGAGGGGTGGTCTATGTTTCAACCACATGCGGAACGCCTTACGGAAGGGCCTGGGTGAACCGGCCGTTCGACCGCAGGGCCGCCGGCACTCCGGAAGCGCCGGAGCATCCCCTGAAGGGGGTTTGCCGCGGAATCGAGCTGACGGCCAAGGCTCAGAGGGCCGTACCGGATATGGCGATGTCGGGTTTCGGGTATTCCTGGCTGGGGGAGTGCATCCCCAACGTGGCCGCCGGGGTGATACGCCAAGGAGGGGCCACGTTCGTCGGCCTCGGCCGCGAGATGCTGGCGTACCCGGATATGCCCCGCGACCTCCTGAGAAACGGAGGCATCGATCGTTCGAAGCTCTGCCTGACCTGCAGCTATTGCAGCGAGGTGATGGCCAGCGGCGGCGTAGTGGGGTGCTTCATTCGGGACCGCGAAGCGTACGGAGAACTTTTCAGGAGCTACAAGGAAGGAAAGATCGCCAGAGAAGGGGATTCTCAAGGGCCTGCGGCCCTTGAGCGGGGTTTGGGGCTGGGCCCCAAAGGCGGAAGGAGTGTTCGGAATGAGAAAGTCTGTATGGTTTGTGGCGTTTGCGCTGGTTGCGGTGTTGTGTCTGTCGGGATCGGCGTTGGCGGCGGAGGGGCT
>JAISWV010000279.1 GCA_031270755.1 Synergistaceae bacterium | reverse complement strand
ACGCCGCCATCGAGGCGGGGGACAGTTTCGTCAGCCGAGGCATCGTCGAGCTCAGTGTCGGAGCCAAAATCGCAATAGTCCGCAACAACAACTGGCTGGCCGTGGCAATTTTTGGAGATTGCGCCGCTCACGTCGTCGCTCATCACGACCGCTGCGGCCTCGGAGTGATGCATTTGTAAACGCGCCAGGGAGAAGGCTGAAATTTGCAGGATCGCGATGTGTTTGTTCTGTGCAACATAACCGGGAACATGTATGTCCCGTTTTTATTGATTTTCACCAAGGCTCTTTACAAAATACGCCACTGGTTTTAAGATAAGTAAAACAATAAAAACCATTATGTTGTCGCATCGATGGGGAGGTTGTGGAATTGAATTACGGAAAGGCTCTTTTTTTCACCGCGGGGGTTGTGGTTGGCGTGGGGGTCGTTTGTCTCGTCAAGAGCAAGGCGGGGAAGAAGGCCGCTGTCGCTGTCGTCAGCAAGGGATTGGAGCTCAAAAACCGCGTCGCCTCCATGACTGAGCGCGTCAAGGAAGCGATGGACGACGTCGTGGCCGAGGCGAAATACGTCAACGAGCAGAAAGCGCAAGCAAACTGAAAGCACGATCCGGGTAAAGTCGCGGTAAAAAAGAGCGGTAAAAGAGAATGGAATTTTCAGAATGAAATTTTCCATAGCGCACGAGCTCCCGGGCCGGCTGCGGCTTCGTTGTCCCGAGGGTTCGTTCGCCCGGGCGGAGGGGAGCGTTATCGGCGCGATCCTGGAAACTCAGCCTGGCGTGACCCGGGCCGCCGTTTCCCATAGAACTGGCAGTTTGCTGATCCACTACACAGGGGATGCCCGCGAGTCGATTTTGACGGCGGTCGGGCTCTTGGACGAAACATTTTACAAGGAGATCGACGGTTCGTCTTTGGTCCCCCAGGAGCCGACTTTGAGCGAGTCGCTGACGTCTCTTTTCGGCGGTGTGATAGGACGGGCGCTTTTACCTCGTATGCTGCGTTACGGGCTCACTTTTTTGCGCGCGCTCCCTCTTTTGGGGCGAGGGCTCCGGAGTCTGTGGCGCGGGGGACGGCTCAACGTCTCCGTGCTGGACGCTTCCGCCGTGGGAGTGTCTTTGCTGCGCCGCGACTTTCGCACGGCGACGGTCATTACGACGTTGCTGGCGCTGGGTGACCTCCTGGAAAGCTGGACGCACAAAAAATCGAAAGAAAGCCTGGCCGACAGCCTGGCCCTCAATATCGACAAGCTGTGGATACGGAAAGACGGACAAGAAGTGCAGATCCCCATGATCGACCTTCGGATCGGGGATCTGGCGGTCGTCCGGGCGGGCAGCGTCATCCCGGTGGACGGCGTTGTTTTCCAGGGCAGCGCGATGGTCAATCAGTCCGCCATGACGGGAGAATCCGAACCCGTTCACCGCGCTCCGGAGTTGTCCGTTTACGCCGGAACCGTCGTCGAGGAAGGCGAGCTGGTTGTCCGCGTCACCGCCTTCGACAGCGAAACGCGCATCCACAAGATCGCGGAGATGATCAACGAGTCGGAGGAGTTGAAAGCCGACATTCAGAACCGGGCGGAAAAAATGGCGGACGCCATCGTCCCCTACAGTTTTTTGCTGGCCGGGGGCATCTACCTCTGGACCCGCGACGCCACACGCGCCACGGCCGCTCTCTTGGTGGATTATTCCTGCGCGATCAAGCTCGCCACGCCTCTTGCCATTCTCTCAGCCATGAGAGAAGGCGCGAAGCGAGGGGCTTTGGTGAAAGGCGGGAAATTTCTGGAGGCTCTGGCAGCCGCGGACACCGTCGTTTTCGATAAGACGGGGACTCTCACCGTCTCCGCACCCAGTGTGGCCAAGGTCATTCCCTTCGAAGGCCACACGCGGGAGACGGTTCTGCGGACCGCCGCCTGCCTGGAAGAACATTTCCCCCATTCCATTGCCCGCGCCGTGGTGAAACAGGCCGAAAAAGAGGGGCTTTCCCATCGGGAGGAGCATTCGACGGTGGAGTACGCGGTGGCCCACGGAATAGCGTCCCGCCTCCGGGGCGAGAAGGTGCTTATCGGAAGCGCTCATTTCGTGTTCGAGGACGAGGGCGTGGCCTGCACTCCCGAGCAGCGGGAGGTCATCGGCCAGGAGGCCGAAAAGTACTCCGTGTTGTTTTTGGCGATCGGAGGCAGGCTCAGGGGAATTCTGTGCATCGAGGACCCCTTGCGGAAGGACGCCTTCGACATCGTGAAGCGCCTGCACGATGTGGGGATAGCTCGTGTGGTGATGCTGACTGGGGATAACCTTCGCGTGGCGAAAAACGTGGCGGAGACCATCGGCATCGACGAGGTCCAAGCCCAGCTTCTCCCCGCGGATAAAACGGCGGTCGTGAAACGCTTGAAGAGCACCGGAAAGGTGGTCATGGTGGGCGACGGCGTCAACGACTCGCCGGCGTTGGCCGCGGCGGACGTGGGCGTCGCCATGTGCGGCGGCGCCGATATCGCGCAGGCGGTGGCGGATGTGATCTTGTCGGAAAATCGCCTTCATGCCCTCATCGACGTGCGCAGGCTGGGAATCGGCGTGATGGAGAAGATCCACCGGAACTACGCCTTCATCATCGGAACGAACTCCCTTTTGCTGGCTTTGGGACTCAGCGGGACGATCACGCCGACGATGTCCGCCCTTCTTCACAACCTGGCCACTATCGGAGCCAGCGTTTACAGCCTGACGCCGGTTCTCGGCAAGGCTTCAGAGAGCACAGCGGGCGGCGGGAACGTTCCGACGTGGAGCGCGAGACCGTGATCGAGAGCTTTATCGAGGGCCGCGTGCGACTGCGGTCGCCGTTGTTGGCTGACGGGACGTTTGTGGAACGTCTGAGAGCGGAGCTCCTGAAAATCCACGGTGTCCGCAAGGCGGAGGCGAACCTGCGGACGAACAGCCTGTTGCTGGAGTACGACAAAAAACTCCTGCCCCTTCCGCGCCTCATGCAAGCGTCCTCCATTTTTGCCCGCCTGAACGAACTGACGCGGCTGCCCGCCGAAAAACGCGTTCCCGCTCTGGAGGTTTTCATGGAACAACTGCGGGATGCGCTGTCTTCAGAAGAAAGCTGACGATGAAACGGCCAGCCCGAGTTTCGTAGGTGGGACATTGCGTAGGCGAGGCGTTCCAGGCGCTCTTGCAGGTCTTCTTCCGCCGCTTCGGCTGACCTCCAGCCACTCGTCCCACTCCGACAGCACGCCGCGCGCGGACTCCAGCAGGGGGCGAAGGGCCTCGCGGTCTTTCAGCAGGCTTCGGCTCATGGACATCAGCTTTTATCCAGGCCACCTCTAAAAAAGGCCGAACCCCGAAGAGCCCG
>JAISWV010000237.1 GCA_031270755.1 Synergistaceae bacterium | reverse complement strand
ACCAAGATGGCCACCTTTCCCTGAACTTCGCCAATGATGTCCATGACCTCGCAGAAGTTTGCGACCTCGTAGGAACGTCTTTTGTCCACGATGGCCAGGTCGGCCTTCAGCATAACCGCGAAGTGCCGGGCCCGAACCACGCCCCCCACGTCGGGAGATACGACGACGACCTCGCCCTTTTTCAGCTCGGCCTCGAAAGTTTCTTTGAAATAAGAGGCCAAAAGAGGTACACCCGTCAAGTGATCGACGGGGATATCGAAAAATCCCTGAATCTGCCCGGCGTGAAGATCGGCCGTAATCACCCGGTCCGCTCCGCTGGTCGTGATCAAGTTGGCGACCAGTTTGGCCGTGATGGGCTCCCGAGGTTTGCTTTTACGGTCTTGACGGGCGTAACCGAAGTACGGCGTCACGACGTTGACCCGGCTGGCCGACGCCCTCTTGAACGCATCGACCATGACCAGCAGTTCGATCAGGTTCTCGTTGGCCGGAGAACACGTCGGCTGTATGACGAAAATATCGGAGCCGCGAACGCTCTCATCGATGGAAAGACCGATTTCGCCGTCCGAAAAACGGTAGTGCCGAGCCGCCGAAAGCCTTACTCCCAGCTCACTGCAGATGCTCTTGGCAAAATCTGGATGCGCCGTACCGGAGAAAATTTTAAGATCTTTCACACCAGACACAGGTTTTGCCCTCCTATTTTTCCACTTTTTCCAATTACTTTTTCTTGGACGTCCAGCCTTCGACGTTTCTCTGACGCGCCCGGCCGACGCCGAGAGCTCCGGACGGAACGTCCTCCGTGATCGTCGATCCCGCGGCGGTCGCGGAATCGTCTCCCAAGGTCACGGGCGCCACCATCATGGTATCGCTTCCCACAAAACAGCGGTCCCCTATCGTCGTCGGAAATTTGTTCCTGCCGTCGTAGTTGCAGGTAATACTTCCCGCCCCTATATTAACATTCTCTCCGAGAACGGCGTCTCCCATATAAGAAAGATGAGGGATTTTGCTGCCTTTCCCCACCCTGGTCTTTTTGAGCTCGACGAACTTGCCCGCGAAGGCCCGCTCGTCCAAAAGAGAGTTCTCCCGGATATAGGCGAAGGGGCCGGCCTTGGCGTCGTCGCAGAGCGTACTGTTCTCCACGACCACGTTGGCCGTCAAGTTGACCCTACGTCCCAGGCGGGCGTTTCGCAAAATACAGTAGGGTCCCACCACGCTGCCCTCGCCCACCACGGAGTTTCCCCAGATCTGAACACCAGGCATCAAGACGACATCGGGCGCGAGCTCCGCGTCCGGTCCGATCCACACGGCGGAGGGGTCCATGACCCGCACCCCCGCGGCCATCCAGCGCGCTACCAGGGCGTCCCGCACCCGCGCCGTCATCGCGGCCAGTTCAGCCTGAGTGTTGACGCCCAGCGCTTCCTCTTCTTCCGCGATCGAAGCGCGAACCTTCAGGCCCGCCGTACCCATCAGAGCCACCACGTCGGGAAGATAATACTCTCCTTGCGCGTTGTCGTTCTTGAGCCGATCGATCACCGAAGAAAGCCGTTTCACGTCGAAAATGTAACACCCCGCGTTGACTTCTTCAACGAGGCGTTGTTCGGGAGAGGCGTCCTTGTGCTCGACGATCGAGACCCCTCCGTCCGACCCACCCGATCCGCGTATCACGCGCCCATAGCCTTCGGGGCGTTTTGTGACGAAACTGAGGAGAGAACAGGCGGCTTTTTCATGGAAATGCTCCTTCAGAAAAGACCGAAGGGTCGAAAGGCCCAGGAGCGGCAGGTCTCCGTTAAGAACGAGGACGTGATCGAAGCGCTCCCACCACCGGCGGGCAACTCGAACGGCGTGCCCCGTGCCCAGCTGCTCCCGCTGCCATAGAGGTTCGATGGCAGGAAAGGCCTTCAGGTAATCGCATACCTGCTCTCCCCTGTGACCGACGAGGACGGCGACTCCATCGGGTTCGCAGTCCAGAACGGTTTTAAGGAGATATCCCAGCATCGGCTTGTCTAGAATCGGGAGGAGAACTTTAGGAAGGTCGCTCTTCATACGGGTCCCTTTTCCTGCCGCCATTACGAGAATCCCTAACGTGGAGTTTTCCACTTTCGATCACCTCGAATACGTTCCAAAAAAACAGGGGGACTCACAGGGATTGGTCCCCCCCATTGCCGTTTCTATTATAGCGCAATTGAAAGCACCAATTTACGGTTTATTTGGCGGACATCGTCAAAAATTCGGCTTCGTCGATGATTTTAATGCCCAAATTTTTCGCTTTTTCCAGCTTCGAACCGGCTTTTGCCCCCGCGACGACCAGGGACGTCTTGGAGCTGACGCTGCCCGTCGCCTTGCCGCCCAGCTCTTTCACCCGCCTCTCGGCCTCGTCCCGCGTGACGGAGAGAAGCTCACCCGTAAATACCACCGTCATCCCCGAAAAAACTCCATCCCGGGAAGTTTGGGCTGTGTCGGATTGGGTTGTGCCGGGTTCAAGTTTGAGCGCGGCCACTCCCCTTTCCTCGAAACGCGCCAAAAGCTCTTCGTTGGCGGGATCTCGGAAGAAGGCCTCCACCGAAGAAGCGATCACGGGGCCGATCCCGTCCACAAGAGCCAGCTCTTCCTCGGAGACGCTTCGCAGAGCCTGCATAGAACCGAAGTGCTCGGCCAATATCTCCGCGATCTTGTCGCCGACGAAACGGATTCCCAAGGCGGCGATCAACGCCGACAAGGGTCGGTTTTTCGACTTTTCGATGGCGTCCAGCAGGTTTTGGGCGGATTTGTCTCCCATGCGGTCCAGATTCGCAAGGTCTTCTTTTGTCAGCGCGTAGATGTCGGACAGGCTTTGGAGGATTTTTTTCTCCACCATCTGCTCGGCCAATTTGTCGCCCAGCCCCCGGATATCCATGCCGCCCCGGGAGGCGAAGTAACGGATGCCCTCTTTCAACTGCGCCGGGCAGGAACTCCGGTTGGGACACCTCACCGCGACCTCGCCCGGCAACCGCACGACCACCGAACCACAGGCGGGGCACTTCTCCGGCATTTCGAAAGGAACCTCCACTCCGGTCCGCGCGTCCTTGTCCACATCCACGATCTCCGGGATGATCTCTCCCGCCTTGTGAAGCCTCACTCTGTCCCCCACCCGGACATCCTTGCGCCGCACTTCGTCTTCGTTGTGAAGGCCGGCGCGTTGAACCGTTGTGCCTCCGACCTGAATCGGGTCGAGGTTCGCCACAGGGGTCAACACCCCCGTGCGGCCCACGGAGACGTCGATACTGGAGACCCGCGTAAAGACCACCTCCGGGGGATATTTGAAGGCCACGGCCCACCTGGGAGCGTGGGACGTAGAGCCCAGGCGGTCCCACAAAGCGACGTCGTCCAATTTGACAACGACGCCGTCAGTGACGTAATTCAGGCCGAAACGCCGCTCGCGCCACTCTTCGGTGAAGGCGGCCACGTCTTCCATGGAATTGCAGAACGCCCAGGCCTCTTGCGTGGGCAGGCCATGATCCGCCAGCCAGCGCAGCGTGTCGCTTTGCCGGAAAATGCCCCGGCCCGGAGCGTCTACGATGTAGTACAAAAATATTGAAAGTCCCCGTGACGCCGTGATTTTGGAATCCAATTGACGCAAACTTCCTGCCGCGGCGTTTCGCGGATTGGCGAAAAGAGGCTCGCCATTTTCTTCTCGTACCCGATTCAGCTCGGCAAACTGTTCGCGCGTGATAAGGACCTCGCCCCGCACTTCCAATCTGCCGGAGACGGGTTTGGGCAGCCGCAGCGGAAGGGTCTTGACCGTGCGAAGGTTTTCCGTGACGTCCTCCCCTACCCGGCCGTCTCCTCGGGTTGCGCCCCGCACGAACACGCCGTCTTCGTAGATCAAAGACACCGCGAGACCGTCGATTTTCATCTCGCACACCCAAGCCCCTTTCTCGTCGCCGATCGCCGTCACCTGCCGATCCGCGAAAGCGCGCAGCTCGCCTAGGTCGAAGACGTTGTCCAGAGACAGCATGGGGCGTTCGTGTTCGATTTTGACGAATTTCTCCAGCGCGGCGCTTCCGACGCGTTTCGTCGGCGAGTCGGGACGCGCCCACTGGGGATGGGCCTGTTCCAGCTCCAGGAGCTCGCGCAAGAGGGCGTCGTATTCCGCGTCCAAAATAACAGGGGCGTCTTCTTCATAATAGAGCTGCGCATGATGTGCAAGCTGCTCATAAAGCTTCGTCATGCGGCTTTCGATATCGTTCAAAACCCAA
>JAISWV010000217.1 GCA_031270755.1 Synergistaceae bacterium | reverse complement strand
GTTGGCGCTTAGATCGCTCAAAATGATTTTCGAAAACTTACCCCAAGCCTACGATAACGGTCCAAACGACCCGATCGCGCGGGAGAAAATGGGACATGCGGCTACGATGGCTGGTATGGCGTTCGCAAATGCGTTCTTGGGAATCTGCCATTCTCTGGCCCACAAGCTCGGCGCTTTCCATCATCTGCCGCACGGGATCGCAAACGCGCTTCTTATCACGGACGTGATGCGATTCAACGCAGCAGAAACGCCGTCGATCATGGGAACATTTTCGCAGTATCCATACCCGAACACACTTGCCCGCTATGCCGAGATCGCGGACTACTTCGGACTAAAGGGAAAAGACAACAACGAAAAGCTCAATTCTCTGATCTCGGCGATAGAAGATCTAAAAGCCCGGGTTGGAATCAAGAAGACTATCAAGGATTACGGTATCGACGAGAAAGATTTCCTAGACACCCTGGATGCTATGACAGAGCAGGCGTTTGACGATCAATGCACCGGCGCAAATCCGAGATATCCTCGCATCGAAGAAATAAAGACTATGTATTTAAAGGTTTATTACGGTAAAGATCCGGTTATTTAGGAAAGGAGAGTGATTATCAAAAAAGGAATGTGCAAGTGACGGTTGGCTGTAGGTGCAGATGTTTTTTTGCTTTCTCGCTGACGCGAGAATCGAATTTGCAATTGACCGAGTGATGAAGAAACAAAGTGCAGGGGACAGGCAAGCTGTCAAAAGGCAAGGCGCTCTTTTTTAGGGGGACCTTCTGCACGGGGTCCGTTAATTTCGGCATATTTATGTATGGGAGGTTATAACATGGAACTTCAAAGTTATTTGGACGATAAGATCGCTCGCGCAAAGAAAGCCCTTGCGGCCCTGGAATATTGCACGCAGGATCAGGTCGACGCTTTTGCGAAAGCCTGTGCGAAAGCGGTGTTCGACAACGGAGAAGAACTTGCCCGCCGCGCCGTCGACGAGACGAAGATGGGCGTCTATGAAGACAAAGTGGCCAAAAACAAAAACAAGGCCAAGATAATCTGGTGGTCCCTGCGAAATAAGCCATCGGTGGGGATCATCGAGCGGGACTACAGCACGGGTATCGTGAAAATCGCAAAACCGGTGGGCGTCGTGGCAGCGGTCACCCCCGTCACCAACCCCATCGTTACGCCCATGTCTAACGCCATGTTTGCCCTGAAGGGCAGAAACCCCATCATCGTTGCGCCTCACCCCAAAGCCATATCCTGCGGAATCCAGACGGTTCGGTACATGAATGAAGCCCTGAAAAAAATAGGTGCGCCGGAAGACGCTATTCAGATTATCGACGAGCCGTCTTTGGAGCTCTCGCAAATGCTGATGCGCGCCGCAGACGTAGTGATCGCCACGGGGGGAATGGGCATGGTCCGGGCCGTGTACAGCAGCGGGAAACCCGCTCTGGGAGTGGGGGCCGGGAACGTGCAGGCTTTCATAGACGACGACGTGGACTTCGCCGCGGCGGTGAAAATGATCGTCACGGGACGCGCCTTCGATAACGGGATCATCTGCACGGGCGAGCAAAGCGTCATTGCGCCGCGGGCTCATTACGATCAGATATTGGGATTGTTCGGCCCCAATGGAGCCTACGTGGTTCCCAACGCTCAAAGGGCGGCTCTGCGCGACGCCACTTTCCCAGGCGGCAAAATGAGCGGGGCCTTGGTGGGGCAGAGCGCGGCCTCGGTCGCCCAAACGGCGGGCATCTCTATCCCCGAGGGAACGAAAGTTCTCGTGGTGGAAGCGGAAGACACGAAGGACGTGCTCGGAAGCGAGAAGATGTTCCCGGTGCTGACCACATATCGTTACGATACCTGGGAAGAGGCGATTAAAATCGCCCGGGCGAACCTCGACAAAATCGGAAAGGGGCACACCATCGCCGTTCACTCCCACAACCGGCAGCACATCGAAGAAGCCGCCTTGAAGACCGAGGTCTCCCGTATCGTCGTCAACCAAATCTCCTCTACATCGGGCGGAGGCAGCTATCAAAACGGGCTGTCGCCGACCAACACTCTGGGCTGCGGTTCGTGGGGAAACAACTCGATCTCCGAAAACCTCTCTTATTTCCACTTGATCAACATCTCCCGTATCGCCAACGTCTTGGATGACCGCACAGCACCGGCCGAAGAGAAAATCTGGGCTTAATTCCTCTAAATTTTTATCCTTTAACCTTTGTCTTCTAACTTTAAATCAGGAGGTAATGAGCGATGGGTTTTTTCGTCAAAACCAATATTTCCGAGAGCAGCAGCTTTGATAACTTTCTTCAGCAGTGGCAGGTTGGAAGCAATGACCTGATCATCACCAACGAATATGTCTTGAAGCCCAAATTGGGTGAAAAATCGCTGCCCTGCGACGTTTTGTATCAAGAAATTTATGGCAAGGGGGAGCCGGACGACGAGATGGTGGACGCCATGCTCAAGGCCGTCGCCGACAAAGAAGCCCAAGGCGGCAAGACATATGCACGTATCATCGCCATCGGAGGTGGGACGGTCATCGATATCTGCAAGCTGTTCGTGTTCGGCGGGGGGTTGAACTGCGAGGAAATTTTCCAGAAAGGCGCGACGCTCCCGCGCAAGCGTCAATTGCTTATTGTACCGACAACCTGCGGAACCGGCAGCGAGGTCACCAGTATCTCCATCGTCGCGTTCAAGAAGAAAAACACAAAAATGGGGCTTGCCACATCCTCTCTGTTCCCGGACGAGGCCGTGCTGATCGGCGATATGCTGACCACCTTACCCTACGAGGTTTTCGCCACCAGTTCGATAGACGCGCTGATTCACGCGGTGGAATCCTACGTCTCTCCAAAGGCCACTGTTTTTACGCAGACCATCGGGGAATCCGCCATGACGCGCATTCTAGAAGGATATCAGGAGCTGGTCAGCAAGGGGTGGGCAAAAAGCAAAACTCTGCCGAAGAATCTTCAATCGTTCCTGATAGCGAGCACGATGGCTGGAATATCCTTTGGCAATGCAGGGGTGGGAGCCGTACACGCCCTCTCCTACCCCATAGGCGCCATCTACCACGTGCCCCACGGCAAGGCGAATTATCTGGTCTTCGAGGAGGTATTCACGGCGTACCGGCGGCAGAATGCGAACTTTACCGCTCTGGAAGGCGTGCTGGGGAAAATTCTGGGCAGCAGCCGGTCGGAAGTATGGAGAACGCTTTTCGAATTGCTGTCCAATGTTTTGAGCCGCCAGCCCCTTCACGAGCTTGGCATAGACGAAAAGAAGTGTCTGGAGATGGCGGAGTCGGTTATCCAGGGGCAGCAGCGTCTTTTGGTCAACAATCCGGTACCGCTTTCCCAGGAGACCATCGCCGGGATCTATAAAAGCTGCATGTGACGTCAGGGAGTCCATCTTATGCAAACGTCACAGCGTATCCAAAATCGAGCTATCGCGGAAAAAGTGGTTTCGGCCGAGACGGCAGCCGCGCTTGTTTCCGACAATATGGTGATCGCCGTCAGCGGGTTCACCCCGGCGGGATATCCCAAGGCTGTTCCGCAGGCCCTGGCCGAACGGGCAAAGAAAGGGGAAAAGATCGGCATCACGCTGCTCACCGGAGCGTCGGTGGGGCCGGAAATCGATCGAGACCTTACCGAAACACACGTCATCAAACGGCGTTTCCCCTATCAAAACAACAAGGCAATGCGCGACGCCATCAACGCAGGTGTGATCGAATTTGCCGACATTCATCTCAGTCATCTTCCCGTGTGGATGAAGAACGGATACTTCGGCGACATCGACCTGGCCATTGTGGAAGCGGCGCAGGTCGACGAAGAAGGGCGCATTTACCCCACCACCTCCGTCGGGATCTCCAACGTTGCCGTGAGGTTGGCGAAGCGCGTAGTTATCGAGGTGAATAGCGCTCAGCCCCTATCCCTTGTGGGCATCCACGATATTTACGACGTCGAAAAGCCGCCCCTCACGCAGCCGATACCCCTGACTGCTCCAAATCAACGCATCGGCCTTCCCTACATATCCTGCGACCCCGAAAAAATAGCGGCGGTGGTACTGACCGATATCCCCGACTCCACCGTGCCGGTGGCTCCCGTCGACGAAACCTCCGAAAAAATAGCCGGACATTTGATCGAATTTCTGCACAAGGAAGTTTCGGCGGGCCGACTGCCTCGCAATCTGCATCCGCTTCAGTCGGGCGTCGGCAGTGTGGCCAACGCCGTGTTGAGTGGACTGGTGCGCTCCGATTTCGAGCATCTTTTCGTTTACTCCGAAGTGTTGCAAGATTCCGTGCTGGACCTCATCGACGCAGGTAAAGTCGACTTCGCCTCGGCCACGTCACTGACGCTGTCTCCCGAGCGATTCCCCTATTTTTACCGAAACATCGATCAATACCGCGACAAAATTTTACTGCGCCCCCAGGAGATCAGCAATCATCCCGAGATCATTCGTAGGCTTGGCCTCATTGCCATGAACACGGCAATTGAAGCCGATATTTACGGGAACGTAAATTCCACCCACATCGGCGGAACTCGATTGATGAACGGGATCGGAGGTTCGGCGGACTTTGCGCGCAACGCGGGAATCAGTATTTTTCTGACGGAGTCGACGGCCAAAGACGGCCTCGTCTCCAGTATCGTCCCCGCCGTCACTCACGTGGATCACAACGAACACAGCGTGCAGGTGATCGCCACGGAACAGGGTGTCGCGGATCTCCGAGGGTTGGGGCCTGTCCGGCGTGCGCGGGAAATCATCGATCATTGCGCTCATCCCAAATTTAAAAGTATGTTGGAGTCTTATTTTTACCAGGCATGTGAGCGCAGCAAATACAAACATATACCTTTATAACAATGTCGTGGATGTCGGAATAGGGGAGATATTGATATGACTACTTTGATGATGTTGTTTGCAATCACGGTATTGGGTTATCTTCTGGGCAGCGTCAAAGTCTGTGGACTGCAGCTCGGCACGTCGGGGGTGTTGCTGGTGGGTTTGGTGTTCGGCCACTTTGGAATGGTACTCCCCAACATCGTTCGGGACATAGGACTCGTCTTCTTCGTCACGGCCGTGGGGTTCATCGCAGGCCCTATCTTTTTCCAAAATTTCAAAAACAAGGCCATGAACTACATTATCCTGGGGATTCTCATCATCGGAGTAGGCGCGGTGATCAGCGTCCTGTCCATCAAGTATTGGGGCATTTCCGTACCCGCGTCTGTGGGGCTTCTGGCCGGAGCGCTCACCAGCACGCCAGGACTGGCGGCGGCCTTGGAAGCTTCCCGCAACGACTTGGTGAGCATTACCTACGGCATCGCTTACCCCTTTGGAGTTGTGGGTGTGGTGTTGTTTGTGCAATTGATGCCACGGATTATGCGCGTGGACATCCGAGCTGAAATTGCCCGCCTGGAGGTCGCCGCCAGCGAGGCAAAGAAGAAAGAAGGAGAGAAAGACGAACAGCGAAAGTACCGCACTGTGGAGAGTTTTGGATTCTTTGCCTTGGGGGCAGCTTGCGTCTTGGGCCTCCTCATCGGCCGAATCTCGGTACCGCTGCCTGGTGGGGCCAACTTCAATCTAGGGACCACGGGAGGCCCATTGTTGGTGGGGCTGGTGATGGGACACTTCAATCACGTCGGTTCTCTGTCGATTGCGGTTCCCGCCGCCACCGCGAAACCTTTGCGTGAGTTGGGGCTGATTTTCTTTCTCATGGGCGCGGGCACTCAAGCGGGCAAGGGTTTCGTGGAAGTGTTGGTGCAAAACGGCCCGATGCTGTTCTTCGCAGGCGCCGCCATGACTTTAGTACCTATGATAGTGGCTTGTTTTGTGGCGATATACTTGATGAAATTGGAGCTTTCCAACACTTTGGGCTCCATCACCGGAGGCATGACCAGTACGCCGGCGCTGGGCGCGCTGATCGAAGTGGCGGGGTCCGACTACGTGGCGGCGGCCTACGCGGCCACCTATCCCATCGCCCTGATCTGCGTTGTGCTGTCGTGCCAGTTTATCGCTCTTTTGCTGTAAAAACGGCGTTTGAACAAAAGATGTAAATGTGCAATTTTGCAACTGACTTAAGGGGGAAAAAACAATGCCATTGATGACAGGAGAACAGTACATCGAAAGTATTCGCAAGATCAACATGGAGATTTACCTGCTGGGTAAAAAAGTACCCGTTCCGGTGGACGACCCT
>JAISWV010000173.1 GCA_031270755.1 Synergistaceae bacterium | reverse complement strand
CATATGAAACTGAGTGTCCACCGCGGTGCAGAAGCCTCCCAGCGCGTCGTTCAACTGAGCCGAAAACTCCCTCGCTTTCGGCAGGAGTTCGTCTTCCAGAAGCCTTTCGTCCGTTCCTATGGGCAGAAGAACCGCTTTCGTCGGCGCGACTCCGGGGGGCAGGACAAGGCCGTCGTCGTCCGAGTGCGTCATGATGATCGCCCCGATCAGGCGCGTGGAAACACCCCAGCTGGTGGTCCAGCACTCTTCCAACTCGCCGGCTTTGTTCTGGAAGCGGATGTCGAAGGCCCGCGCGAAGTTCTGTCCCAGAAAGTGGCTTGTCCCCGCCTGCAGCGCCTTCGTGTCGCTCATCATCGCCTCGCAGGTGTACGTGTCCACCGCGCCCGGAAACCGCTCGCCCGGGGTCTTTTCGCCGGCAATCACCGGCAAGGCCAAAGCGTCCTCCATCACCTGACGGTAGACGTCCAGCATCCGCAGCGTTTCCTCCACCGCTTCTTCGGACGTGGCGTGAGCCGTGTGCCCCTCCTGCCACAAAAACTCCGATGTGCGCAGGAAAAGGCGCGGACGTTTTTCCCATCGCATGACGTTGCACCACTGGTTGATCAGGACCGGCAAGTCGCGCCACGATTGAATCCATTTGCTGTACATGTGCCCGATGACCGTTTCCGACGTGGGGCGGATGGCGAAGGGCTCCTCCAGCTTTTCTCCGCCCGCGTGAGTGACCATGGCGCACTCCGGCGCGAAGCCCTCCACGTGTTCGGCCTCCTTTTCGAGAAAGGAGTTGGGAATCAGAAGCGGGAAATAAGCGTTGACGTGCCCGGTGCGTTTGAAGGCGTCGTCGAAGTGACGCTGCACGGACTCCCATATGGAATATCCCGTGGGGCGGATCACCATGCACCCCCGCACCGGCGCGTAGTCCGCCAGTTCCGCCGCCTTGATGACGTCCAGGTACCATTGTGAATAATCTTTGTCGCGCGAAGTGACATTACGTGCCATATCTGCCTGTGTCCTCCATATTTTATCAAGACAATTTCATTTTTTCATTAAGGCAGGGGGTAATGGTCCCATATGGGAATACCCAAGAAAAACCCTGCTTTGAAATCCTCGCTGCCGTACATCAGCGCCAGCTTGACGTTCACGATGTTGTTGGGAACGCTGAACGCCAGGCCCACTTCCCACGGCGCGGCCACTTTCTCGTAGTCCTCGTCCATGGCGTAACCGTAGCTTCCGAACACCTCCGCGGCGACGATGCCCCAGACGCTTCGCTTCAGGATGCGGCGAAACGCGATGTTGATCCACGCCATGCGCTCCGCCTCCACGGGGCGGCCCGCGATGGAATAGAGTTCTTCCGCCGCTCCCAGGTAGGCGGCGTGCCCTTCTTTGCTCATGTCGCCCTCCGCGTACCCTAAACGCAGGTATGTCCGCCACATGTGACCCACTTGAATGGGTTTAAAGTAGGTTATCCGGTACAAAATCTCATCCGCGTCGGGCCACCAGGCGTTCAAGCGCCACGCTTGCCCCTTGGTGGGGTCGGCCGGTATGTCCAGGGTGTCGTAAGCCGCGAAAAGAGTGGGTCCGACGGAGGAGTCCTCGTCCTTGCCGTCGACGTACTCGTAAGCCAGGCCCACTCCCATGCGCACGGGTCCCGTGTGGAAAAGATAATGCCCGCCGATGGAATAGCGCTCCCAATTGCGGTGGCCGCCCGAGGTGTCCATCTTCCAGTTCTGGACCGCTAGGTTGATTTCCCAGGAGTTCAGGGGCTCGGGAGCCGTCAGATAACTCAGGTCGAAGCCCCATTGTTCACCCAAACGGACGACTCCCCGCAGGGCGTCCAATTCGTTGAAGACCCCCCGGGCCGTGCCCTTCAGGTAAAGCCAGCGGGCGTCGTCCAGGTTGGTGGTGTAGCCCGAAAGGCCTACTTCCAGGTCGGAACGCCTGCGGACGTCGATCACGAGCACAACGCCCTCTTTTCCTCCCTCTTTTCCTTCCCGCTGAATGCTGTAATCTACCGTGGCGATATCTGGAGCGGCCATCAAGCGCTCCACGGATTCTTGCACGTCGTCTGCGTCCAGGGGCTTCCCCACCCACCGCAAATAGCGCTTGCGCAGCTGTCCGTCAAGGGGGTCCGGCAGTCCGCGGATGATCACGTCGCGGATGACAGCGGAGCCCGGAGGCGGCTGTCTTTTCGAGGCGACGTGGGGGACGCTGTCCGACAGGGCCCTGATCTTGTCGATACTCTCCAGGGCGGCGTCTCTGCCCCGCTGGATGATTTTACCCGTGAAGCTGTCGTCCAGAAAGGAAAAATCTTGAACGTTGGGCGCTACGACAAGGTCGGCGTGCTGGAGTTCCAGCTCCGTTCTCTGCCGCATCACGATCGTCAAAGACTGATCGATGATGTCGATAAAGGTGTCGAGGGGCCGCTCCTTGGAGGGAATGTCCGACACGTCCACCCCGATGACCGGAAACCCCGGAAAAAGGTCTTTGGCCGTATCGATGGGCAGATTGGAGGTCAAACCGCCGTCCACCAGAAGCCTTCCATCGATCTCCCACGGCTCGAAAAGCGCCGGAATCGACATGGACGCCCGCATCGCGGACGGCAAACTGCCCGAGCGCAAAACGACCTTTTCTCCTGTCCTGATATCCGCGGCGATGGCCGCATAAGGGATGGGGAGTTCGTTGAAGTCCGTGACCTCCACGTGCTTCATTAATTGAGTGTAATACTGAAACAACTTGTCCCCGGTCAAAATTCCCAAAGGCCCGCCGCCTTTGTCGGCCTTTTTATAGGTGAGAGCGGAAATCGTGTTCATTTTGGCCTGCCGGTCGTCGCCGGTGAAAACGAACATGGGCCCCGTATTTTCCGATAAAAGAGCCGGCAGGTCCAGGGTGGAGATGATCTCGCGCAACGCCTTCGCATCGTAGCCGCTGGCGTTCAAGGCGCCGATAAGGGAGCCGATGCTGGTCCCCACGATGCCGACAACAGGAATGCCCTGTTCTTCCAGGACCTCGATCACTCCGATATGGGCGAATCCTCGGGTGCCGCCTCCGGAGAGTGCCAAGACGACCCCGGCCTCCGCGGAAGGCGCTTCTGAAAAACACGGTAAAAATAAAGTCAAGGGGAAAGATAATATGAAAGCCAAAACCCAGGACCTCAAATACGCGCGCGATACCCTTTTCATTCGTACCCCTCCTGCCCGCATCTAAAAAATGAAGGCGGCAGCCCCCCTAGAGAACCACCACCTCCCCTCGCCTCGCAAAACGCTTTTTTCGACATCGCAATTGCGCACAATCTATCGTCAACGCCCGTCAACGCCTTTTCGGCATCGCGTCATTTTCGTTTGTCCGCGTCACTCGGCGCTGAAGGACAAAACGAGGTAGAGCGTACCCGCGGGTTGTAAAGCAAAAGGCAAGGTGAAACACTTGATCCCGGGAGCTTGGTTCGGGACGTTCCGGATGTTGTCTCCCGCCAGAAGCTGGGGCGGCGTGACGTCCACACCCGGAAGAGCGGCCTGGATCAAAGCGCGGCCGCTCACCATATTGGAAAGTTCGCCGACGACGCTCATAGCCACGGAGTCGCTGGTGCTGGGGGTGATCATTCCCCCAGACATCGCGGTCACCACGGCCTCGAACCCCTCGGAGTTCAACATGATGATCGCCGTTCCCTGCACGCCGCTTCCGACGATGCCGATCAAAGACGCAGCACATATATTGGCCACTTTGACTCCCTGGGAGACCTGTGATTTGTTCAACGCCACGCTAAGGCCGACCTCACGTCCTACAGAGATCAGAGATGAACCAAATGTATTAACGAGAACGGCAAGCTTATCCATATCGGCCATGTCTATCGATACTCCCTTCCTCTACTTCCGCTTCAGGACTCGACTAATAAAAATATAAATATAAAAAATGATTGAAGCTCGGGAGAACAAAACCCCTTCATCCGCTACTCGGTCCTCAGTCAAGCAGGCGATCGACGAACACAGCGAATCCTGTCGGTCGTTTACTTGCGCGGCAGTTTACGCGGCCTCCGCTGAGATCCCCCCTCGAGGGGCAATCGCCATTTCCTTTATTCTTTATTATCTCCCTTGCCGACCGATCCCGCAACATCCCGCAAAACGATCGCCCACGCGGCAAAATCGTCCACATTCCGCGGCGGAACCCGCAACGAGCGCGGCAAGCACCTCTGCCACCAAGCGGGGCGATGAAAACACCAATAAAGCTCACGTGCCGCCATCGTCGTACCTTCCTCGCCGACGTGGATGACTTTCAACCCGAACCGCGCACATCGTTCAGCTATTTTCCGGTTTCCGGTTCCATCTCCCAAAGCGACATATTCCACCTCCGGCTCAAAAGCAGAAGAAAAAATTTCATACTTCCAATACATCCACCCAACAAGTTCTTTTTCCCATTTGCCAACCGGATGCTTCAATACATTTAAAAAATTTTCCAACTTCGCTACACGACATATCCCCGAAAGAGCCAATTCCCCCTTCGAAGTCGTCAAGGCCCAACCTATTTTGTCTCGTCCGGGATCGATACCTAAAATCATCCTTACTTTATCTATCGTCATCCCATTTTCCCGCTTTTCCGCTAGCGAAGCCAACAAAAAACTCAACGCCGTAAAGCGGACTCCCATTTATCCAACAACCACATCCATTGTTCCGGATACTCTGCGACCCATTTACCCAAAATATTATTACACATTTTCAACGACTTTTCCATATTTACCCCGAAAAGATTCCCGTCCTCGTCGTGAACGTCGCTCAAAATTTCCTGAATATGGATCGCGTGATGGACCCCGTCGGCATTCCGTACCGTCACGGCAGGCACAACGGGAGCCCCAAATTTTCGGTGCATTTTGACGATTCCCGTGGCGGTACTGGCGGGCAGCCCCAAAAAAGGAACGGAGATTCCCTCTTTCCGGGCGTCCAAGTCTTGCAGAAAGATCAAAACACCTCCCTCCCGCAGCACGCGAAACGCTTCACGCAAGCCCCAACCCTTGCTGGAGATCATCTTCAGCCCCATATCGGCGCGCCGCCTGGCGATCAAGTCGTTCGCTCCGCCCTTGTTCCGCTGCGGAGTGTAAATGGGAGCCGTCACATACCCTTCGGCCGCCAGCCTCGCGCCGGCCAGTTCCCAATTGCCTATATGAGCCGTCATGAGAAGGGCTCCCCTCCCTCGCTTCAGCGCCTGGTCCAGGTGTTCCCTCCCCTCGATCGACACCAAAGACGTCAGATGCGGCCGAAGCTTAGCCGCTCGGGCGAACTCCACGACGGACTTTCCCAGATGAACATAAGACCTTCTGACGACCTCCCTGGCCGGGGTCACCCCCATCCCCAGAGCGGATACACACCGGGCTTCCGCCCTGTCCACCTTGCGCTTGCCGAATGCCCAGAGCGCCGTGCCCACGAAGGCCCCGACTTTCAGGGCCGCCCAATGAGGCAAAATATTGACGAACCCAACGGCGGAAGACAAAAAAAATTTGCTTGACAGTGGCGTCCTTCCCCCTCGCGAATTTATTCCCATCTCGTAAAGCTCGGCACAATCCGATAATGAAGCGTGTGCCCGTCATTTCTTTTATTGTACGTTCACGGCGCCGGTCCCGCAAGAAGGATTTGACGTGAAGGAATCGGAGTGCCGAACGCGTGCCGAATGAAAGGCCCCCGGATACTCCGATTGTTTATGCGGCAGATGATGTAAAATAATCGTAAACGCTGCGAAGTTGAAGAAATTTATACGGAGTTTATACGGGAAACGGCAAATTTTCAAGTATAAGGAGCCCAAAATGCGAAGAGCGCTTTACGTCGCGATGACGTTCGTTTTTTTAGGAATGCTTTTGCCGCGGCAAAGCGACGCGCTTTCGGTTGCGGACCTGTTCAAACGTCACTCCCCGCCCATCGCCACTCTCATCGTGACGAGAAAAGACGGAAAGGAATCTCAAGGAACGGGTTTCTTGATCTCCTCTGGGGGAGAGTTGCTGACCAATTTCCACGTCATCGACAACGCGGAGTCCGTGGAGGTCCATTTTTCGAAAACGCTCTGGTACAGCGCCAAACGCATCGTCGCCCAGGACCCCGAGAAAGATCTGGCCCTGCTGTGGATCGAGCGCGTCGATCCCTCCCTTTCTTATCTGCAGATCAACCCGGCAAAAATTCCGGAGGGCAGCGATCTGGTAGTCATTGGAACTCCCCGTGGATTCGACAAAACCGTCAGCACCGGTATCGTATCGGGGTACAGGACGCGCGGCAAAACGTCGCTGATTCAGATCACCGCGCCGATTTCCAGCGGCTCCAGCGGCAGCCCGATTTTCGAGATGGGCGGAAGAGTCATCGGGATCGCGATAGGGGGTCTTCAAGATTCGCAGGGGTTGAATTTCGCGGTGGACTCGAGAGAGATTGCGAGCTTCCTTCGTACACGCCCGTTCAATATGCCCGCCGCCGCGGGAGGAAAAACGACCCCATCCGCCAACGCCGCGCTGGACGTGCAGAAGCCCCCGAGGCTGCTTTCCTTGCCGGAAATTTTGGCCAAACTCGAAATGGCGCGCCCCCGAATGGCCATAGCCGAAGCCCGGCGGAAACTGGGAGCGCCGGACGAAGAGAACGAACAGGGGCAAAATTACACGCTCAATCTTTGGGATTTCAAGAGCAACAACGCCTTGTTGTTTGTCTGGGACCGCGACAAAATCGTCGAACACGCGGAGTGGGTGGAGCGTTACGCCACGAAAGAAGAGGCTGCTTCCCGCGCCCAAACCATGATGGCGTTGGCCGCCCAGTCTTTCGGAAAGCACAGCGCCGCGTCGCAAAACAGCAAGACGTGGAAACGTGACGGCTACTCCATAGGCATCGACAGACAAAGCGAAGAAGACATTCACTTGGTCATGTTCAAAGCGACGCGCTGACGCAGCCGCTCATATGCATATGGCTGCTTTCTCGGCGGCGGATGGGTGAAGATGTACGATGCAGGGGTGCCGCCGAATGTTGTAGAATAAAATGATGCGAGACTTTAACTGTCTCTCGCGCAGCCTTCGACGTCGCGCCATTTTCCCTGCGCGATGAGGTTCGCGACATGGAGGGCGGCCTTTTCCACGGCATCGGACAGGGGCGCTCCCAACTGCAGGGTCGATGGTTGGATGCCCAGAGCCGCAATCTCGATGGAGTCCATGAAGTCCGCGAGCAAAAGAGGCAGGGGAACACCGTGGCTCGACTCCATGACGGAGTCCAATTCACCCAGGGAGAGCTTTCGGCATTCTCCGGGGGGAAGCCCCATGTCCGCCGCGTCCACAATCAAAAGTACGCGGGACGGGTCTTTTCGCAGTGCCGCCGCGTGGTTTTCCGGCGTCGTTCCGCAATCCACGGCGCCACGCACGCCACGCTCCCTCAGGAGCTCCACCACTCTGCACCCCACGGCGTCGTCGCCCAGAAGAACGTTGCCCACCCCCCATACTCGAAGGGAATCGGGATGAAAGCCGGGACAAAGGCCGGAAGAACTCACGGGATTCAACTCGACGAGCCGCGCAGTTTCGCTCCGACCCCGTAGCTGATGGGGCGCTCTCGTTTCTCGGATGGAGAGTTGAAGATCTTGTTTCCGATCATCATCTCGGTGGACCCTCCTCCATCCAGGTTCAGCGCGTAGGCGACCCCTTTCATCTTGAGAATGACCGCCACCTCCTGCAGGGTGAAGCCTGCGCTGTGCATCCCGTCGCGGCCGTCCCCGACGAAAAAGGCCCATTGTCCTTTGTCCGTCAGTCCAATGACGGATCGCGGATGCCGCAGGTTGAGAATCGACGCGCTGAAGCCCTCGGATTCGATTTTGATCTCTCCGTTGCCGATGAGAAAAGGTCCAGCCTGAATGATGTCGTCCAGGCCGTCCCAGCGCGGATCTCCGTCGTTGAGGGTGCTGTCGACCTGGACCGCGTCTCCGGTCCCCAGGCGCTCCGCCAAAATTCCCGCGCTGGCTCCGTATCCGGCGATGACATAACGCCCGAGTCCCACGGGCGTGCCTCCCGCCGAGTTCGTCGAAACGCAGACGCCGTTTTCCACGACGATTTCCGTGACCTGTGCGTGGGTGGGAGTCGGTTTCCCGTAGTATGCGTTATAAAGCACCACCGCGTTTCCTTTGGTCGGGTAATTCAAGGAATTGACAGCCAGCCGATCTTCGTTCAGCCGCACCTGAGCGTTCCATGAGACCTCGCCGAAGGCCGCGCGGTTGTCCTCGTCCCACCCCAGGCAGGTGCGCCCTTGGTACGGCTTGTTGACGAGGGTTCGATCGATTTTGAGAGTTCCGATGGGAGTGCCTTTGTTGCGTCCCGAGAGGGCGAAGAACCCGGCGTTGATGGCCGCCGCAGCCGCGCTGCTCCGAACCATGGAGGACAGAGGAGCGAGGGTCGTGATTCCCGTCGGCGCGATGATCGGCTTCATCACGTAACGAGAGGGGTCCACGGTCAAAAGCGCCCAATAAAGCGGTTGATTTTCCAAAGTCACGTTCTTTATGGACGCGAAGACGCGGCTCGATTTTCCCCGATCTCCGGCCAGGGCGACGAGATGGCGCACGCGGGCGTAGTCCTCCAGGAGCTCGCTGCCGAGCCTCCATTCGTAGTTGGGATTGCTCGGTTCCATCTTGAAGCCCTGGGAGGCGAAAAATTTTTGCAGCTGGTCGACCTCCGCCTTTTCGTCGAACCCGTCGACAAAAACCCTCCACTTTGGGACACCGCTGAACGTTCCCTCCCGGTAGATTTCGAGCTCCATTCCCGGCGCGGGAGCGAAACTCGCCTCCAGTTTCAGATGTTGGCTGGCCCGCCTCGCGTTGGAGAGCAGAAATTGGGCTTCGTCTGGAGCGATCTTGTGGTTGGGGCCGAATTCCGCGGCCGAGCTCTTGAAAAGCGGGGGGGTCATGCGAGTCGCGACCACCAGGCAGCCTTTTTCGAAAGAAGACAGAGATCTCACGTCTTTGAAGGGAAGTTCCAGATCCGACAAAATTCGGGCCTCCGCAGCGAGCCCCAGGGACTGGACCATCCAGCGCAAAACGTCCCGGCGCGTCGCCGGTGCGGCAAGGTTCACGACGGCCTCGGGCACGATGCCGCTTTGGAGGATCGAGGCGGCGTTTTCCTGTACGCTGTCTTTCGTTTCGAAACCCCTGGCCGCCAGAAGCTGAGACAGAAAAGCGTCTTTGCGCACGACAGCGGGCGCAGCGCGAACACCGCCCGCAAAGAACGACAAAAAGAAAACCAACACCAAAAACACGATCGCCCTGAGCCGGGCAAACCGGGATTCGGCGCGCGGAACAAATTTCATGAATCTCGTCTCCTTATTTTATTTTCCGATACCCATACCCAACGATTTTTTGCGCGGACGGTCACAAAATACACGCCATTCTGACTGTAATCGTAACCTTTCAAAGCGCCCAGCCGGGAACGAAATGCCACGCTTGTTTGAGCTCGGCTTTGTTTTTCGCGGCATCCGGGTCCAGGTGAAGGAGAAGGTTGTGAAAAGCCTTGGAATGATTCATCTCTTTCAGGTGGCACAGTTCGTGCAGCAAGATGTGCTGCGTCAGTTTGGAGGGTAAAAACAAAAGACGGCTGTTGAGGTTGATGTTGCCCTTTAAAGAGCAGCTTCCCCAGCGGCTTTTTTGCTCTTTGATCGTGACTTTCGCGTAGGCGAAGCGGTGCCGGCGGGCGAGTTCGTCCAACAGCGGCGGGAGATGTTCCTGGCCCTTCAGGTGTATCCATCGCTTCAGCGCGAAAAGGGCCTCCTCTGCACTGAAATCCGACGTCAAGGTGAGAATGCCGTTTTGGGCGGACAGGCGGTCCCGGTTCAAGGGAGCAAACGAGACACGCCACTGCTCCCCGATGGCGCGCAGTTCCACCGTCTCGGGCATTTTGGGGATGTTCCGTCTCAATCGCGCGGACGCCGCTATCTTCTCCAATGCCCTGGCAATCCAGTCTTTTTTCTCCTCCAGCAGGGGAGGCAAGTCGCGGTTCACGCAAAACCTCTCCGGAACCACCACGACCAACCCCTTCGCCGAAACGACAAAACGCACGTAGCGGGCCCGGGAACTGCGCTTTACGGTGTAGGGATAAAGAAACGGAGAAGCCTGAGTCATAGAGGAGCACGACTTCTTCGGGCCAACGCGGAAGCGGCTGCGCCGAAAATCGGAGCGTCCGTGTCCAGAGTCGACGAACACAAATTCATTGTTTGTTTGAACGGTTCTCCCAGATAGCGAAAAATGCGGGTCTTTAAAAGCTCCATGAACCCGACGCCCTTGCGCAACCCTCCTCCGACGATCATTATCTGAGGGTCGAAGACGTGGACCAAGGTGGCGATGCCCCGAGCGATATGGTCCAGGGCAAAATCCCAAAAAGATGCGACGGCGGGGTCGTCCCGCATCAGCCAAAGGTCTTTGAGAACGGGGAGATTTTCCTGCCCTTGCCCCAGCCTCATCTCCCTGGCTTTGCGCTCCAAGGCGTCCGCGCCGCACAAGGCCTCGAAATGGCCAAGTCCCCCGCACCCCGGACCGCAGGGCTCGTCGTGCCCCAACACCATGTGCCCCAGCTCTCCCGCTATGCCATGAGCGCCCGTCAACAAACGTCCCCCCGCCACGACTCCGCCGCCGATTCCCGTCCCCAAGGTGAGCACCACGTAGTCGGTCATCCCCTTGGCCGCTCCGGCAAATCCCTCGCCCAGCGCATAGGCGTTGGCGTCATTTTCTATGACGGCGAACCCGCCCACGGCGTCTTCGAACATCCTGCGCAGGGGAAGGCCGTTCCACCCCGGGAAGTTCGTGATCATCATGGCCCGCTCCCGCGCCGCGTCGATCCCGCCGGGGATACAAATCCCCACAGGGACGTTTTCACCCGCGCCCAAATCCCGCGCCATTCGAGCGATCTGAGCGATCACTGGCGCGGGTTCCCGCGTGGGGGACGTCCGTTCTTCGAGCTTTTTGCGGATGCGGATAGAGTTCCCTTCCACCAACCCCGCGGCCACTTTATGACCGCCCAAGTCCACTCCCACAGCCTGCATGAACCGGTCTCTTCAGGGTTTTTGCGCGAGCTGTTGAGGCTTGTCTTTGAGGAGCGCTCTCGGGTCTTGAAACGCTCCTTCCATCATGACCCCAAAGTGGAGGTGGGAAGTTGTCGCGCGTCCCGTGCTGCCCGCGTAGGCGATGACCTGCCCCTGCTCTACGCGCTCGCCCCGTTTCACCGCCAGCTCCGAGCAATGGGCGTAAAGGGTCCTCATCCCCTTACCGTGGTCCAGAATGACCGTCTGCCCATACCCATTGTACACTCGAGCCTCCGCCACGGTACCCGCCGACGCGGCTTGTATCGGCGTTCCCATCGGGACGGGAATGTCGATTCCCTGGTGCATGCGCTTACGCAATCCTGTACCCCGCAAACCGTAGCCGGAGGATACTTTACCGCGCACAGGCCACACCAAAGCCAAACTGCCATACCGGGGAGAAGGGGCGATAGGAATCGCCTTGGCGGGAGCAGCGGCTTTTTTGGGGACGTTGTTTTGCCAAAACGTCATTTGGGGCATGACACTGAGCGCATTTTTTTCGACTTTTTCGATATTGGGCGGATTGGGAGTCCCGAAAGCCTGCAGCGACGGCAAAGAAGGCATTGAGTTCAAAGAAGGCATCGACGTCGAGGAAGAAGTTGAAGAAGTTGAAGAAGGAGTTAAAGAAGGCATCGAAGCCAAAGCAAGCATCGAGGTCAGGGATGGCATCGATGCCAAATTGGGAGGCTGAAGCGCCTCCTGGGCAAACGCTCTGGGAAAAAGGGAAACAATACTAAAAACAACACCGAAAACAATATACCTGCTGGAAGTCCTCAAATGTGAAAACAAACACCACACTCTCCTTTCAGCCGCTCCGAGTACATATTATCACATGCGGGCGGAATACGCGGAATACGTGCCGATACGAAAACGAGTTTTTCGACCTTTCGACCTTTTTCGCGTTTCGCGTCGACCTTGCTCGAAGTTCCGCCCTTTCGAGTGCGGTATAATGAAAACGAGCGTATCGAGAGAGCATATTTACCATAAATATTTACAAGAAATCATTAGGAGAGGACGACTGAAAGAGAACGACTTTTGGCGCATAAACCGCGCAGGCATTTTGTATTTTCGCAGCAGTCATGGGGGTTGCCAATTGATAGTGTCTTACAAACAATTACGTAAGCAAAGCAAGATGTTGAGATCCAGGGTAAACGAAGGTGTGGTTTTTTTGCGCCGCTTCGTGGGCGCTCCCCGTCAAGTGGGCAGTGTTATGCCCAGTTCTCCTTATCTGACGAGGGCGATGATGGACAAAATCGAATGGAACGACGTCCAAAGCATCGCGGAGCTGGGGGCGGGAACGGGAGTTTTCACGAGAGCCATCGTCCAAAAACTGAAGCAAAGCGGCCATTTGTTGGTCTTCGAGATCGATCCGACCCTGAAGGCCATGATTGAGGCCGAGCATCCGGGCGTCACGGTGTACGGCGACGCCCGGGAACTGCCGCGGATCATGTCCGGGAATACCCGGCAGTTGGACTGCGTGGTGTCCAGCTTGCCGTTTGCCGTCCTGCCTCCCCGCATGACGGCCTCCATTTTGGACGCTATCGATAAGACCCTGAAACCCGGCGGAAAATTGATCGCGTACCAGTATTCCAAGCACATGAAGCCTTATTTCGAAAAACGTTTTGCCAGAGTGGAGATATCGTTCGTTTTGCGCAACGTTCCTCCCGCGTTCGTTTACGAATGTACAAAAGCTATAGAAGGAGTCATGAAGTAAAAGGAGTCTTGAAAATGTGTGTCAACGTAAAATGTGATGTCGAATCCCATATCGAACGAGACATCGATCTGGGCGATTGTTGTCCTGCCGAACTCATCTCCGGTCACCGTCACCGCTCGGAGTTGAACTTCGAGCCCCTCTCGATGGAGCGCAGGGAGGAATACTCCGGGCTTTTCGCGTGCTGCTCCGAAAAAGCCTCGGATTATTCTTTCATCAATATATGGGGATGGTCGGAAGAGCGGAAGTACGAATGGGCGTTCGACGACGGCCTCTGCTGGCTGCGTCTGACCAGCGGACCCGAACCCGTCTACTGGGCGCCCGTGGGAAACTGGGACCGCCCCGACTGGGCGAAGGTCCTGGACAAGGCCGTCGTCCCCGGCACCGTGTTCGAGCGCACCCCTCAGGCGTTGACGGACCTATGGCAAGAACGGCTTCAGGGGCGCGTCCTCGTGGAAGAGCAGCGCTCCGAGTGGGAGTATCTCTACGATTACAAGACAATGGTCTCGTTGTCGGGAAATAAAATGCACAAGAAAAAAAACCTGCTGAATCAGTTCAAGAAGCTTTACGACTACACCTACGCTCCGATTTGCGCGAAACGTATCGGCCTCATACGCGACATGCAGCAAGAGTGGTGCGAATGGCGTGGCTGCGAAGAATCTCCGGGCTTGGTAGCCGAAAATATCGCCATCGCGCGCGTTCTGGATCAATGGGAAAACCTGCCGGGCATTTTGGGCGGGTCCCTTTCCGTAGACGACAAGACCATCGCCTATACCGTCGCCGAGGACTTGGGCGACGGCACGGTGGTCATCCACTTCGAAAAGGGCCTGGACAGCTACAAAGGGGTATACCAGGCCATCAACCAGCAATTTTTGGCCTTTTTGGCGGACACGTCCGGGTTCCGGACCGTCAACCGCGAGCAGGACATGGGCTCCCCCGGTATACGTCAGGCCAAGGAGTCCTACAATCCCGTGGGTTTTTTAAAAAAGTACAAGATCCGCTGGCTGGGCTAGGGCTTTCAATGCCTCTTATTAGGGTGGGAAGCACGAGGAAATTACGTTTGTACCTCGATAACTGTTGTTTTAACAGGCCATATGACGATCAAAGTCAATTGAGAGTGGAACTGGAAACGAAACGAGGAAAGCCCAGCAGCTCCAGCAGCAGGGACGGCGGCTGCAGCACGGGGACAGGCGGCATGGCACTTGCAATGTTGGCGGCGGCACTGGCAGCAGCAAAGCGCAAAGAGCGTTAGTATTTGCTGCCAAAGAAAGAGTTTCACAAAGGCTTTCTTCAGAGCGTAAACTCGGTTTGAGGTAATGCGAAAGGCTGGAGGGGCGATCTTCCAGTTTTTTATTGTGATGAGGTATTGTGATGTGCGCGCCCGGCATGGGCAATATACTGGAAGGACTGACGGAGAAAGAAGTGGGTATATACGTGAAAAGTCATCTGGAGGCGGCGGAAGCGCCGCGAGAGATTTTTACGGAAGGGGCATTGAAAGTGCTTCATGAGTTTTCCGGAGGCGTGGCGCGAAAAGTGAATAAGGTAGCGTTGGGCGCGTTGATGTTTGCGCATGCATGGAAACGGCCTTCACCCAATATCTCCGTTTTCGAGTACAAGCATCTTTCTCCGCGCCAATTCAAACGCGGAGATTCCCTCTTCGAGAAGTGGAGCAATGAGCGCGTAACGCTTCAACGCTTTCTCTTTTCCCATGTCGATCGTCGCTTTTTCCACACAAATCCCTCCTTTTTGGATTTGCGCACCAGTTTACAGGGAAGAGCTCGGACATTGAATGCAAACTGGGTGGAAAATGAGCAACCATAAGGCATAGGCCAGACTGGAAATCCTAGAAGGCAGCTCTTGCAAGACATTGACTGCCGCACGAAGTCGCTGCAGGGGCTTTTCGGAAAGCCGAATCAAAGACGTTTCCCCCATACCCAGATCCACTTAACTCTTTATGCGGTCTTTTTACGCAGTTTGATCTCGGACTTTTTTCTCGCGCTGAAACACCTGTCGTTTGTGGCGCAGAACGAACGCGAGAACATCAGGAAACGGCAGATCGAACACATCAAAGACATCACCGGCGGAGACTATCCGGTGTGAGCCGAGTCTCTGGTCGTTTTGGCGCGGCGCGGGGTATTCTTACAAGAAGAATGTTCTTACTTGACAAAAATCAAAACAGGTAATAAAGTTTATTACAATCATGTTACTTTAATTATCTTTAAATTTCACGGGATGTTTGTTAGTAAGTCTATTCAATGTCAACAACTTTAAGAGAGGTGTGCAAAAAGGTATACCTTTCTGCACAGAAACGAAGTTTACGTTAAGTTGTCGACATTGAATTTATTACTGGATTCAATGCTCGATTTTTCGAGAAAGTAGTACCAACTTCGATCCCCACAAAGTTTTCACGTGTCTTTTCGAGTCAATTTTATTTTATCGAGAAAATGGTAAACATTACGCGAAACAGTTTTATGTTGTTTTTTGATAGGACATGAACCTGCGGAAACCTGTATGCGACCCCTGCCACCGAAGGCATAGTTCAAGACAAAAATTGTAATGGAAGAGCGTCTCGATCAGGCTGGAAAATGATTGAGATAGAAGAGGAACGTGTGGGAAACGCCTTTGGGAGGTGAGAAATCGACACTCCGCTAGTTGAATGCGCAGTAGAACAGAAAAGTCTTTTTTTCAATGTGCAGTCTGTCTTTTTATGAAATGCTGCCCCAGGCGGGAATTATATAAGGGGGAAGGCTCTAATGAAACGAGTGAGATTCTTTTTTGGTTCTATAGCATTACTGATGATAGCGATAATGGCTTTGGGATGCGGAACCGCCTCAGGCGCTGCCGCGGATCCCGGAACGACGCCGCGGGCGACGGCGGACTGGACCATTACTGTGAAGGATGACGGAAGTGGCGATTATAACAGCGCCGATACGATGCGTTCCGTTGGGTTCACTCTGACCAGCGATGTGGACGGAATATGGAAAGTGTATGATGTACCGGAAGGCGGCAGCCCGCTCAGATGGGTAACCGCGGCGTATGACGCCCCCGCGAAAAAACTGGCCTTGACCGCGAAAGGGGGCAGTCTTTCCAGCGGGACTTACTATCTTTCCGTGACCAGCGGCAACCTGCGCGAGAGTACCCGGCTGGCCCTCACAGTGGCGCCGTATCCCGTTATCCCGTCGCCAAACGGAAGAACGTACAATTTCCAGATAACGAATTATGCAGGCGATAACTGGGTTGTTCCTCCGCAATCGGTGTATGACGATTCGTCCGGGAGCTGGGGAAAGGGAGAAGCAAAGCCTGTCGATTGTTTCTACATTCTTCCAACCACGTATGGGGGATCGGGGTATGAGTGGAGTTCGGCGGACGATGCGCAAATGCGTACAGGGGCGGGGAGAATCAGGGATTCGCAGTTTGGGATCTTTAGGGGCGCCAATATGTTCGCTCCCTTTTATAAGCAGTTCAATCTTACGATTTTCAACAGTATCGGCTGGTACTCGGAACTGACCAAAAACGACCGGATCAGTCTCGCTATGGAGAACGTGGGTCTCCTTGACAACAAAGCGGCTTTTGAATATTACCTGAACACCTACAATCCGGGTGCGGAGCGTCCGATTATCTATGCCGGCCACTCCCAGGGAGCGATCCTACAACGGCTGCTCCTTAAATGGATCAAATACGCCCATCCCGAAGCTCTCGATAAAATGGTCGCCGCCTATTTGATTGGGCATGTCGTCGATCAAAAATGGTGCGACGAAACGGGGATACCCTTTGCGACGGGAGCGACGGACACGGGCGTCGTCATTTCATACAACACCGAAGATGAGGATATCGGCGAAACGGATGTAAATTCATTCATTGATACCATACCTGACGGCCTTTCCATAAATCCCATAAACTGGAGGCGGGACAGTACGCCCGCTCAGGCGTCTGAAAGCCAGGGAAGCTTCTTGGACCTCGATCGCAATGGTGTCTTCAATAAATATCCGCGGTTTACCGGCGCTTACATTCATCCTACCCGTGGCACTGTAATAGCGACCTTCGATGTCGGAGGGTACGATTACGCGGGCAACGACGTTCCTGTGCTAACCAG
>JAISWV010000074.1 GCA_031270755.1 Synergistaceae bacterium | reverse complement strand
CTCGAATTTATCGCCACGGCGGAGGCGCACCATTCCGAGAACTGGGGAGACGTGAAAACTGGTCCGCTGACGCAGTTTTCCAGCGAGGAAATTCAGAAAAACATCAGCGACAAATCCAGAATCCGCGGGGTATTCACCAGCAGGGAGCAGGTCGTAGGTTTTCTTGAGGATATCAAGAAAAAAGATTTAGGGATGTCGGTGGTCATCACGGGTGTCCTGACCGAGGTGCTGCCGGCCTGTAAAGAGGCTGAAGTTACCCCCCACTCCATCAACTACTCCCTGGGGGTCTGGGGTAGAAAGGACAAGCTGCCCGACGAGGATACCCTTTCCATCACTACGATGTGCGGACACCATATGGTGCCGCCGAAGTTTGTGGAGGACGTCCAGTCGCAGGTAGACGCGGGCAAGATAACCGCCGGGGAGGGAGCGAAGAAGCTGTCGACCTTTTGTTACTGCGGCATTTTCAACCCCATCCGCTGCGCCGAAATTCTCGACATTGTGTCGAAGAAAAAGAAAAAGCAAGGAGCAGAACTATGACGTTGAAAGCTATAACGTTGAAAGCTATGACATTGAAAGAAAAACTCGCAAGCGGTCAGAAAATCGCCGGAACGATGATTCGCCTCACGCGCAACCCCGCGGTGGCTTACCTGGCAAAAAACGCCGGCCTGGATTTCGTGATGTACGACTGCGAGCACAGCAACTACAACTTCGAAACCCTGCACGACGCCTTCGTCACGGCGAACGCGCTGGGTTTTTCTGAGCTCGTCCGAGTGCCCTGCAACACGAAAGATTACATCTCCCGCATACTCGACACGGGAGCGATTGGAATTATGGTTCCGATGGTGGAGACACGGGAACACGCCGAGACGGTCGTGAAATACTCCAAGTACCAGCCCGTCGGGGACAGGGGTTACACGGCCGGCGGCCCGCACACCGATTATCTGGGCGGCAAGCATACCGACCTGATGGAGCAGGGAAACGCGAAAGTGCTTTCCATCGCGCAGATCGAGACGAAGCTGGCGGTGGAGAACGCTGAAGCAATCGCGTCCGTAAAGGGCATCGACGTTTTGCTCATCGGCCCCAACGATCTCTCGCTCTCTCTCGGCATTCCCGGGGACATGATGAATCCCATCGAGCTGGAAGCGATAGCCAAGGTGGCCGCAGCCTGCAAGAAACACAAAAAATATTTTGGGATGCACGCAGGCGCGGCGTTGCTGGAAAAATTCGGCGCAGACCTGGACGTTATCATGTCCCTGACGGACACCGAACTCCTGACTCAAGGGTTCGCGGGAATACGAAAGCTCGCCGACGGCCTAAAATAACGGGAACAAGCCGACTGCGGCATCATCAGCCGACATTTTCCAGATTTTACGGGAGCCTTCGGGAGAAAAAACTCTTTTGAAGGCTCGTTGTTTGTACTTTGAAGAAGAGTGGACATTGGTGTGCATAGGGTACAACTTGAAGAAACTATTTACTCTATGCGGAAACGAGCCATATGACACCTAATGAACTCACCGAACACATAAACGGCAAAGTTGAGCAGATGTACAAGAATCATGGAAAAAAACGCGCTTCATAACGAAGAGAAAGCAAAAAGTCGCGGTATACGTAGGGGTGGATATCATCCGTCCGTTGGACAATTGTCAATTGTCAGGTCGTCGCAGCCTGTTTTTGCCGCTCGTGCTTCCCCGTCAGCCGTATCCTTCGGGTTGCGCCGATGCGCTCCAGGAAATAAGCGTCGTGGGAGACGACGATCAGCGCTCCGCTGTAGGCGTTCAGAAGTTTTTCCACCGACTCGACGGACTCCAGGTCCAGGTGGTTCGTGGGTTCGTCCAATATCAGAAGCTGCGGGGAGGGCTCGCTGTGGATCGCGCAAAGCAGGGCGACCTTCAGGCGCTCTCCTCCGCTCAAGACCTTGGCCGGAAGCGCTAGCCGCTCCCCGGCGATGCCGATTTGCGCCAGGCGCGTACCCGCGCCGCCCAAGTCCAGGTTTTTGCCGTGGGCCCGCAAAAGCTCCACGGAGGACCGTTCTCCGTTCATAAAGGCATCGCTCGTTCCCGCGAACTGATCGAGAAAGGCGAAGGGCACTTTCACCTCACAAGATCCGGCGGACGCTTCGATTTCTCCCTTTAAAACGCGCAAAAGCGTCGTCTTGCCGCTTCCGTTGGGTCCTTCGACGGCGGCGCGCTCCGGGCCGGTCACTGTCCAGTCGATGGCTTCCCTGTGAGAACCGTGAGGCAGCACGACGCCTCTCATACGTAAGACGATCTTTGCCGCGTGTACGGAACAGGCGGGAGGGATCAAAACCACCGGCTCCCGGATTTCGGCCTCCATAAAAGCCTCTTTTTCCGCCTCGGCCAAAGCCTGTGTTTTTTCTTCTTTCAATTCCCGCAGCTTGCCTGTCGTTTTTTCCGCGTTTCCTTTCATGGCGTGCAGAAGGCTTTTCGGAAACCCTTGATTTTTTTTGTTTTTTCGGCCCTGAGCCGTACGGTGCCGCTGACGTTCGAGAGACGCCCGCAGCTCCGCCGACGCACGTTTGCGCTCGGTCTTGGCGTGTTCCAGGCGCGACAGGGTCGCGAGTTTTTCCTGGGCTTTCGCCGCGGTGTAAAAGGAGTAGTTGCCGCCGTAGCTTTTGAGCCCGTTTTGGGACAGTTCGACGATGCGCCCCATCTGTTCCAGCAGCTCCCGGTCGTGACTCACGACGAGCAGCCCTCCCTTCCAGGTCTTCAAATACTCCATCAAGGATCGTTTGCTTTGTGCGTCCAAATGGTTGGTGGGTTCGTCCAGGATCAAGAAATCGGCTCCCGAGAGAAACGCGCCGACAAGGGAAACGCGCGTGCACTCTCCGCCGCTCAGAGTCGAGACGGGGGTGTTGGCCGTCAGATAGCCGAGCCCTGCCGCGTGAAGCTCCCGAACGAGCCGCTCTTCGATGTTCCAGTTGCCGTCCGCCAGCTCCAATTCCGAGGAATCGGTCCCCTCGACTGCCAGGCGAACCGCGTTCAAAATGGCGGACACCCCCGCCAAATCGGCGACCGTGCCGAATTCCTCCGGATTTGTCATCTGGTCGAGGTAAAAGACGTTGCCGCGGCGGATGACGGTGCCGGAAGACGAGGGGAGGAGCCCGGCCAAGATCTTCGCCAAAACCGTCTTGCCCACGCCGTTGGGCCCCACCAGGGCGGCGGGTTCTCCTCCGAAACTCCCGTTGAGATTGTCCAGAAGCAGTCGTCCGTCCGGCAGGACACAGACAAGATCGTGTATGGAAATATCGGCAGTGGAAAAAGACGGCAAAAAGGGGGACATCACCGGCGCACCTCTGATTTTGTTTTGTGTCGAGTTATCTTACCACAAATCTTGACTCAATTTTCATTTTAATTTTAACTCGCAAGCCCTATTTTTGCCTCTCTGCCCGTGCCTTCGCGGTTTTGGTGCTATACTGTAAAAATCCAGAGCATACGGGAGGTCCGCGTCGTTGTGAAACCCGCTGTCGAAATTCTGCAAGAGGTTTTTGGTTTTTCCTCCTTCCGCAAGGGACAAAGCGCCATCGTCGATCGTATTTTGAAGGGGCAGGACGTGCTGGGCGTTATGCCCACGGGGGCGGGGAAGTCTTTGTGTTACCAAATTCCGGCTCTGGCCATGGACGGGGTGTCCGTGGTGGTCTCGCCTCTCATATCTTTGATGAAGGACCAGGTGGACGCACTGCGCCAGAACGGAGTCGGGGCCGCGGCCCTCAACAGCTCCATGGAGTGGGAAGAGACGAAAGAAATTTGGGGAGCCGTGCGGCGCGGGCAGGTCTCGCTGCTTTACGTGGCGCCGGAGCGCTTCGAGAACAACACCTTCAAGGAATTTTTCGCGACGCTGGACCTTCGACTGTTCGTCATCGACGAGGCCCACTGCGTTTCCCAGTGTGGGCACGATTTCCGCCCCTCTTACCTGAACCTCGCCGGAGCCGTGTCGCTCCTGCCCAAGAGGCCCGTGGTCGCCGCATTTACCGCGACGGCGACCCCCGAGGTTCGAGACGACATTGTGCGGAAGCTGGAGCTGAAGACCCCTTTTCTCCTGACGACGGGCTTCGACCGCGAGAACCTCTTTTTCCAGGTGGAGCGCCCCGGAGGCAAAGCGGCGTTTTTGCTGGACTACGTGGAGAAGTTTTCCGGGGTTTCCGGCATCGTCTACTGCTCGACGCGGCGCGCGGTGGAAGAGGTCTGCGATTTTCTGAAACGCAAAGGCCTCGGCGCCGTCCGCTACCACGCAGGGCTCCGCGACGAAGAGCGGCGAAAGAACCAGGAGGCCTTCATCTACGACCGCAAACCGGTCATGGTCGCGACCAACGCCTTCGGCATGGGCATCGACAAATCCAACGTCCGGTACGTGGTGCACTACAACATGCCGGGGAGCATCGACAATTATTATCAGGAAGCGGGCCGGGCGGGACGGGACGGTTCTTCCGCCGACTGCGTGCTGCTTTTTGCGCCCAAGGACATCGTCACCGCCCGTTTTTTGATCGAGCAGAGCGACAAGACCGGCAGCAAGCAGGCCGGGTACCGAAAGCTCCAGTCCATGATCGACTACTGCAACACAGGGCGCTGCCTGCGCGCCGCGATTCTCCGGTACTTCGGGGAAACGGGCGTCAAGAATGGCTGCACCGCCTGCGGCAACTGCGTTTCATCCACGGAGCGCGTGGAGGTCACCACGGAGGCGAAAAAAATCCTTTCCTGCGTCTATCGCATGGGGAAGCGCACGGGCCGCTGCTTCGGAAGCGCCCTTCTGATCGACGTCCTGCGCGGCTCCCAAAGAGATCAGATCAAGGTGCTGGAGCTCGACACCATCTCCACGTGGGGCCTGATGAGGGAATATCCCAAAGAGGAGCTCAAGGAAATGGTGGACTTCCTGGTGGCGGACGGCTTCTTGGAGGTTGCCGACGGAGAGTATCCCGTCCTGAAGTTCACCCGAAAAACCCTCCCTTTTCTGGGCGGAGAGGAAAAGCTCTCGATGCGCAAACGAGCGGGGCGCGTATTGAGCGGGCCGGGCGGGCAAGCGCCGCGCCAAGAGCGAAAACCCGAGACGCCCGGAAGAACGAGGCCGGAATCCGCGAACGAGGAGCTTTTCCAGCGGCTGCGCGCTGTGAGGCGCGGATTGGCCGACGCGCAAAACATTCCGCCTTACGTCGTGTTCTCGGATGCCGCACTTCACGGCATGTGCGCGGCGCTGCCGGAAAACGAATCGGAGTTCCTGGCGGTCCCCGGGGTGGGGCAGGCAAAGCTCGAAAGATACGGAGCGCACTTTCTGCAAGCCCTCCGCGACTGGCGTTCGGGGGCTTCGGTGAAAGAGGCTTCGGCGGAAGAAAGCGCTTCCCCGGACTCCGACGCGGCAGACGCCGATGTTATATAATCAATAACGATATAGTCTTTCAACTTAAAAACGTGACGTTGGACAATGCTAAATACAGCGACGTACTTGTTTTTAGCTATTCCAACTTCAGGTTCTTTATCTTGATTCACTATAAATCCGAGCGATCTTATGTAATCGAGGTGGATGATTTGAAACGTATTTTTTCCTTTGTTGCCGTATTTTTGCTGATCTTCTCCCGTGGTTCTTTTGCCGCCGAGGTCGTCGACCTCGATAGATATCTGGAGATGGTCAAAGGGGGAAATCATGCCCTGCAGGCCGGTGTTCGGGCCGTAGAGGCCGCCTATTACGGGGTGTTGGCCTCGGTGGCTTCCCAGCGGCCCGGCGTGGCTCTTTCCGGGTCGGTCTCCTACGTGACCGATCAAAGGGCGGGAGACGAACACAACAGAAACTCCATGGTGTACAACACCGCTCTGTCTCTCACGCACCGCATCGACATCGCGGGGACGTACACTCTGGACGAGCGGCAGCAAATCCTCTCTTACGAAAGCCAGCGCGCCAATTTCGACGGCAACGTCAACTCCCTGGTGGCTACGGCCGAGCAGAACTACTGGTCCGCCGTTTTGGCTCGGGAGAACATCGCCCTTCAAAAGGACGTTCTGCGCCAGCGCCAGGAAAACAACCGGGTGACGGAAGAAAAGTACAAGCAGCAGCTGGTCCCCAAGCTGGACCTCATCCGCTCGGAAGCTCAGGTCGTGGCTGCCGAAAGCCTCGTGACGGAGGCGGAGGCCCTGTACCGCAACCTCTTGGCGGCAATGGAGGCGTTGACGGGCGGCCTCGAGGTGGTCCCGGTGGAAGAACCGTTGTTCGTCCCCACCTTCAACGTGTCCGTCAGCCTCGAAAAGGCGCTTCTCTTCCGCCCCGACGTCCGCTCCGCCCGCTTGGCGCTGGAGCGCAGCAAGGTCCTCAAAAAGCTGACGGCGCAGGGAATGTCCCCCACCCTGACGGGAGCGATCCGGTGGACTCCCTGGGCGGATCCTTGGAACTCGTCCACCCCTCAGGACGGAGAGTTGGGAGCGTCCTTGACCTTGAACATTCCCATCTTCGATGGCAACGCCACCAAGTACGGTGTTTTGAACACGGACAGGCTGGTGCAGGCGGCGGAGGCCTCCTTGCGCTCCGTGGAAAGCGCCACGAACGTGGACCTCAAGGTCGCGTACAACAACTGGGAGAAAGCCGCGGCTTTGGAGAAGGACAAAAAACGCCAGGTGGAGCGTTCCGATGAAGAACTGCGGATCACGGAGCTGATGTACAACGAGGGGATGGGCGCGCAGATCGACCTGATCAACGCCCAGACGGAAAACCAGCGCGTGCGCACGGATTACCTGAACGCGATCCAGGGGATGTACATGGCGCTGGTGGACCTTCGCAAGGCCGTGGGGGATTATTCCCCCGACGAAAATGGAAGCTGGAAAGAAGCGGTGGTCAAGTACGGCAAAGGGACCGTTGTCGTGAATGAAATAAAAGAACAAGAATTGCGAGAGCAGAAAGACAACTCTGTAGAGAAAAACAAATCGGTACAAAAGAAGCCATCCGGAAAAAAGAAAAAGTAAAAAAAACACGGGGAAGAAGACTGATGGATTTTCTTCCCCGTTTTGCGCCGAATTGTATCCCCCGGCTCATGTGCTATAGTGTTCCAGTCTAAAAAACTAACGAAAAAACGAGAAAGAGGGCCGTAGAGCAGACCATGCCTGTTGGGCGCGAAGCCGTGTGACCGGAGTACGGTTATGACTAGGGCAAACAGAGATATCTTTGTATGTGTCGTGGAGGTGTCGTCAGTGAAAAAAAATTTCATGATAAATTTTGTCGTGTCCGTAGTCGTTGTGTTTGCAGCTGTCGTGTTTGTGATCGCGAATAGCGCCGGCATCGTCCACGCGGAGCTGGAGCGTTACGATTTTCCGAAGTTGGAGCGGGAGAAACCCGTAAAATTGATATTCCCTAAAGCGCCCGTTCTTTCCGCCGGAGAGCAGGATGCCCGCAGAAGAAACGAAGCGAAACGAAAAAGCATCGCCGCCTTGCTGCAGCAGTACAACAAAAAATTGAGCGATGCCAAGGCACATGATTATGCGGGTTTTATCATGCAGGCCAGTGAAAAATTCGGGCAAGACCCCTTTGTCATCACGGCGATGGTGGTCAACGAGTCCTCCGTAAAGCACGACGCGGTGTCGCGCGGAGGGGATTACGGCCTGATGCAGGTGCGTTGGCGCGTCCACCAGAAAAAAATCAGGAAAAAGTACCCTCACATCGAAAATGCCCAAGACATGCTGAACCCCCAGGACAACCTCTTGGTGGGGACGGAAATTTTTTCCACCTATCACGCGACGGCAAAACGGAACGTGAGAAACGCGCTGATGTACTACTCCGCCGGCAACAAACGTTTGGCCGATAAAGTCTTCGCCGTTCTTTCCAAACTCGAAAAATCTTATCTAGAACGGCTGAAGAACAGTTAGAGCCCGCGGCTATTTTTTGCGCAAAATATTATTCGCCTACGACAGCTTTAGGCTTCTTTTTCTAGCGCATGATCATGCAACCCGCTATAGAATACCTTTTCGG
>JAISWV010000061.1 GCA_031270755.1 Synergistaceae bacterium | reverse complement strand
GCTTAAAGGACATTAGATGATACACCTATAATTTTTGCGGGGATTTACGTTCAAGGATTGACTTCACCGGCACCGCGGCTTCCACTACGCCCCTGATTTCATTCCTAACAAAGCGGTCGTCTCCTGACTGCAGTGCGCCTACATTGATCACCATGTCGATCTCATTACAGCCCAGAGCCTTCATGTAATTCGTACAGGCTATTTTCTGTTCTGTCGTATCAGCTCCGGAAGGGAAGCCTACCACCCCGCCCAAACGAATGGCAGAACCTTTCAGTAGCCCTGCGAGCCGCTCCGTAAAACAGGGCATGGCAAACGCACATATAAAACCATATTTTTTTGCGGCCTCAGCCATACGGCTCACTTCTTCATATTTAACATTCGTACGAACGCAACTGACATCTATCAGCGGAGGAATTTCTCGATAAGACAAACGCATAGGAGCGACTACCTCCCTTCTATAAAACATTATTATGTTTCAGTAATTTTATATTAACATAGCTATCTATTCTTTGTCAATATCGTTTCTTATTTCGGAGGTTAAGGGCTTTTAGGGTTTTTGATCGGGCTTTGGTCGAGGGTCGGGCTTTCGGCCCTTCGGTTTCGGCCCTTCAAGAACCGAAATCGGTCCTTACCGCTTGACGAAAGCGGCTTCTATGCTTAGAATTACTGAGCCGCAAGTTGTGCTTGTGCGGTTATGAGTCGCATGGGTGGGGCGCAATCCTCGACAGTGATTTTTTAAAGAGGGGCCTCGACCCAGCGTAGGGAGGAAAGCGAATGATGTATGCAGTAGTGGAGACAGGCGGTAAACAGTATCGCGTTCAGGCGGGAGACGCGCTTCGCGTGGAGCGTTTGAACGGCGAGGTGGGCCAGGAAGTCGTTTTGGACAAGGTTCACATGGTTGGCGGAGAGGAGTCCACGAAATTTGGCACGCCGCTGGTGGAGGGAGCCTCGGTCAAGGCGGAAATTCTCGAGCAGGCTCGCGCCGACAAGGTATTGGTGTTCAAATATAAAAGCAAGAAAAACGAGCGGCGTATGCGCGGACACCGCCAGTATTATACGAAGATCCGCATCAAAGAAGTTGTCGTTTAGCGATTTCGCGTGACGCGGGTGACGTTGTTCTGGGGGAAAGGCGGGCTTGTGGGCCTGGAGTCTCAAGGACATTCCGGGCAGGGAGCCGCAGGAGAAGATATCGTCTGTGCCGCGGTTTCCACGCTGACCCAGACCCTTCTCATAGGGGTGCGGGACGTGGCGGGAGTGGGGGAGGCGGAGTGCGAAATGAACAAGTCCGCGGCTCTCATTCGTGTCAGGTGGCCGGAGGCAAAAGCGCCGGAGCTCGATTTGTTGACGCGGAGTATCGTCTTTTCCCTGAGGGAAGTGGCGTTGAGATACGCCGAATTTGTGAGCATCTCGGAGGTGTATGAATCGTGATTGGAGATTTCGAGTTCGATATACAGTTTTTCGCCCACAAAAAAGGGCAAGGCAGCTCTACCAACGGCCGCGACAGCAATCCCAAATACCGGGGAGTCAAGGCCTACGCGGGGACGGAGGTCAAGTCGGGCAGTATTTTGGTTCGGCAGTGCGGGACGCGCATTCATCCGGGGAAGAACGTGGGGTTGGGCCGTGATTTTACGTTGTTTGCCCTGATCCCCGGTAAGGTTTCTTTCGCGACCCGGGGCGATCGTAAGTTCGTCTCCGTGGAGCCGGCGGTATAGCTTCGCTTCGGACATACGGCAAACGGAGCCAACCGCAGGTTCTTTTATCGACAACGAACCTGACAATGACCGTTGCAAGCCGAAGTTGCGGTAGGGGGCTCCTGCAGGTGGAGCCTTCTTTTTTTCATTTTCCATTTTTTATTAGTGTACGTGTTTTATCGGACTTGAAGTTTTGGTGGTGTTGTCGTTGAAATTCGTCGACCTTGTAAGAATTGCGGTTAAAGCGGGCAGAGGCGGGAACGGGAGCCTCAGTTTTCGTCGTGAAAAATTTCTTCCAAAAGGCGGTCCCGACGGAGGGAACGGAGGAAATGGCGGAGACGTGGTTTTGGAGGCGAGGGGGGGGATCGTGACCCTTGCCGATTTCGAGTACAACAAAAAATTTCAGGCCGGACACGCAGGACACGGAAAGGGCTCCATGCAGATGGGAAGCGACGGCGAAGACGTCTCGATTCCCTTGCCCTGTGGTACCCTGGTGCGCGACGCGGAGACGGGAGAGTTGATCGCGGACTTGGTGGAGGCGGGGCAGCGTTTCGTGGTCGCCAAGGGAGGGCGGGGAGGAAAAGGCAACGCGCATTTCGCGTCCTCCGTTCGGCGTGCGCCGCGTTTTGCGGAAAAAGGCGACGCGGGCGAGGAAAAAAATCTCTCGCTGGAGCTCAAGCTCATCGCCGACGTGGGACTCGTCGGGTTTCCCAACGCGGGAAAGTCCAGCATACTGGCGGCCATCAGCGGAGCGAAACCCAAGATCGCCGGGTATCCCTTCACGACCCTTTCTCCCAATTTGGGAGTCCTGGCGGTGGACGACCAGCAGATCGTCATCGCCGACGTTCCCGGCCTCATCGAAGGAGCACACGACAACAAAGGAGTGGGGCACCATTTTTTGAGGCACGTGGAGCGCACACGGCTTCTCGTGCACGTCGTCGACCTTTCGGAGGAGGACGTCCTAGGGAAATGGGAGGTCGTCCGCCGGGAGTTCGAGGCCTACGGCGCGGATTTACTGAGCCGCCCCTATCTGGTGGTGGGAAACAAGACGGACCTCCCCGGAACGGAGGAAAACGCCCGCATCCTGGAACGGGAGATGGAGAAAAAAAACCGGCGGTGCCTTTTGATCAGCGCCAAAGATGGCTCCGGCATCCAGAAACTGATCGACGAAATCGTGGAGATGGTGCGTATTCACCCCCGTCCTTCCGGAACGGCTTCGCTGCCGGAACCCTCGGGGGAAACACCCGAGAAACTGCCGCGGCTGCGCGGGGCGCCTTTGCCGGTTCGAATCATTCGCCTTACGGAGAGGAGCGGGGCTTTTCGCGTCGAGCACGCCAATTTGGAAAAAACGGTGGGGCGCATCGACTTCGATCAGGACGACGCAATGATGAAGTTCGCGCGCGCCCTGAAGCGTTTGAAAGTCGAAGAGGCCCTGGAAAACGCGGGGGCGTCGGAAGGAGATAAAGTCTATATTGGAGAGGTCGAATTCGACTTCTTGCCTGATAGAATAGTGAGATAACGGCGGCGGCCGGAAGAAGGGGGGTGTGGAGGTCTGTGGCTGAAGCAGGCAAAGTAACCGAGGCAGCTGAAGTAGCCGAGAAGATTGGAATCATGGGAGGAACGTTCGACCCCATTCATTACGGTCATCTGTTGGCGGCGGAAGAGTGCCGGCGAGAGCTGACCCTCGACCGGGTTGTCTTCGTCCCCACAGGGATGCCTCCGCACAAAAAGAACCGGATCGTTACGCCTTCGGAAGACCGTTATGCCATGACTCTTTTGGCCACGGCCGGAGTGCGGGAATTTTCCGTATCCCGTACGGAGATCGACCGGGACCGCCCGTCTCATACGGTGGATACCCTCAAAGAATTTCTGCAAAAAGGCGCGCCTCGACCCGAGCTTTTTTTCATCACGGGCCTGGATGCGCTTTTGGGTATCGATACGTGGAAAAATTACATGCAGTTACCGTCTTTATGCACTCTCGTGACGGCCACGAGGCCGGGCTACTCCGTCACCGGAGTGGACGCATTGCCCCTGGATATCCGACGGGTTTTGAAGTTGGTGGAGATCCCGCAGTTTGCCATATCCAGCACCGAGATTCGGTCCCGGGCGCGGGAGGGCAGGAGTATTCGCTTTCTCGTTCCCCACCTGGTCGAAAGTTACATCGAAAGTTGCGGGCTTTACAGGAATTCGGAGGTGCCGCGGATTTGAAATTTCTCAAGATATTCCTCATCGCGTTTTTGATTTTGACGGCCACCGTGGGAGGCGCCGTATGGAGCATCATGGAAGCTTTTCCGATACACCCAGTTCCTGTTCCTGACTCCAGGTCCGGCATTTCATTCGACGCGGAGCTTCCCGAGCCGAAAAACCCCAGTCCCATCGATATCGACCCTATTTGGGGAACGGTGAACATTTTGATCGTGGGTTTGGACGAGGTCGACGCCGTTCGTCGTTCGGACGCCATCGCGCTTGCCGTCGTCGATCAGGACACCCGGTCCATCCGTATGCTGTCGATTCCGCGGGACTCCCGGGTCAGGATTCCGGGACGGGGCTGGGACAAAATCAACCACGCCTACGCCTACGGGGGACTGGAACTTTTGAAAGCGACTGTCATGAACCTCTTCAACGTGGGTATCCATTATTTTGTGGTGGTCAACTACGACAGCTTTCCCCGGATCGTCGACCTCCTGGGGGGGATCGACATCGACGTCGAAAAGAAGCTGGTCTACACGGACTATTCGGCCAAGCTCTTCATCAACATCCCCAAGGGACAGCAGCATATGACCGGAAAAACGCTTCTGGAGTACGTGCGTTTCCGCCACGACCCCCTGGGCGACATTGGGCGCGTTCAGCGCCAGCAGAAAGTCGTCTCGATCCTCATGGAAAAGTTCAAATCCGTGTCGATCATCCCCAAGCTCCCAAGCCTGGTGGGAGAAATCGTCTCCGGGCTCAACACCGACATTTCCCCCAAAGACGCGGTGAACTTGATGTTTTTTGCCAACTCGCTGCCCCACGACCGCATCAAATTGGCTATGGCCTTTGGAAAGGCGGTTTATATCGGGGATGTGAGCTACTGGATCATCGATATCGTCAAAACATCCCAGTGGCTTGCCGGCGAAAGCGAAGCCCCTTCGGACGACGCGGCGATGGCGGATACCCCTCCCTCCGATTTGGACCAGGACACGCTTCTGGAGCTCATCGGGCAGATCGGGAAAATCGGCATTCTGAACGGCGACGGGGCCAGCGGCCTCGGCAAGCGCGCCTCGCAGATTTTTCAAAGACTCGGAGTGGACGTGGTGTACACGGGTAACGCGAGACATTTCGACTACCACACGTCCAACGTGGTCTATCCGGAAAACGCCTCGGAAGAGACCCGGCTTTCCGCGGAGGCTTTGGCGCAGCTCTGCGGCATTACCAACAAGGCGCTGGTGCAAAGGAACCGCACGGTTTCCATGGTCTCCGTCATCTTGGGACACGACAAAGAGCTCATATTCAAGCGTTTGGAAGACGCCAGCTTTTGAGAAAGCTTGAAATGGAGAAGTTTGAGATTGGGAAAGCTTTGGAAAGGAAGATAGACTTTACATGAGTACGCTTGCGGAATACGGCTATGTCTGCGATGCTCTGGCCGACAAGAAAGGGCAGGAGATCGTCGGGCTCGACTTGGGAGAGATAGGAAGCCTCTCGGATGTCTTCATTTTGGTGACGGGCAACTCCGAGGTTCACATGAAAACCCTCGTGGAAGCGACCCAGGAGGCTTTGGAGCGAAACGGCCACACGGTGAGAATCGAGGGGGAGAACAGCTCGAACTGGCGCCTGCTCGACGCCGGAGACATTGCCGTCCACGTATTCAGCAAAAAAGGACGCGATTTTT
>JAISWV010000035.1 GCA_031270755.1 Synergistaceae bacterium | reverse complement strand
TAATGGAGGCGGGGGGAATCGAACCCCCGTCCGACGTGGGCCAGCCGTGGCAGCGCTACAGGTTTAGTTTTCAATTGATTGTCGTCCGCGGTTAGGTTGAAAACGACCTTCCACATTCCAAGGTCTTTTGTCTTTTCCACTCGCGCAAGGCCGGACGACGAGCGGAGCATCTACCTAAAGTGACGCCTCAGGCGGGCCAGTAGACTAGCCGCGTCCCTCGACGTGACGGCCTAAGCCGCCAAAGCGTAATTATTGTCGACGTTTATCGTCTTGCCCGAATGTTTAACGAGGATTACGGACATAACTCGACCTGCTCCTCCAGACCCTCCAACACGCCGTCGAAACCTGTCGCCCCCTTGTTCGATAAAATGAGATGCATACGTGCTCCCTTTACTCGTCGCCCCGATTTTTGTGGCGTACCGCGCGAGCCATATCACGTTTAGCATCCCGCTCTGCTATGGCGTCGCGTTTGTCGTACGTCGTCTTCCCTTTGGCCAAAGCCAATTCGATTTTCGCCCTGCGTCCGTCTTTGATATAAACCGATAATGGTACTAAAGTCAAGCCTTTTTCCCTTATTTTACCATTGAGACGAATGAGCTCGTGCTTGTTGACCAACAGCTTGCGGTCACGCTCCGGTTCGTGATTGTAATAACTTCCTTTTTCGTAAGGAGAGACGTGCAACCCCACCAGCCAAAGCTCACCTTTGTCAATGGACGCGTACGAATCTTTCAAGTTCAAGTTTCCGGCTCTTATGCTCTTGATCTCCGTCCCCGTCAAAACAATGCCGCATTCCAAGCTCTCCAAGATAAAATAGTCGTGTCTGGCTTTTCGATTTTGAGCCACAATTTTTCCTGCCACGTCTATTTCCTCCTTGATTTCTCTCTTGCAACTCATGCCGCTCGCGATTATTTTATCATCTTGGGCGTCCTTTTGCCAAAATGTGACGGATTTCCAACCGACCCTTCCGGACCTTCCGGAAATCCGGAAATAAACCTCATGGCAAGACCGTTCAGCTGTATTCTTCGAGGCGCTGGAGTATCTGACCATACTCCAAGCCGTCTGCCTGTTCCCTGAGCCATTCCACCAGCCCGCCCTGGGATTCGTAAGTGTACCGCTCCATCTCCGACAGCACCTTCTCCATCCCCGCCAGGTCGTAACGGGCACAGCATTCTCGCAGTTCCCTCAAAAGCGACGGGTCGGGCGCGCTCTTCTTATGTTTCGCCCCGCTTTCATCTTCGTTCCCGACTCCGCTCTCGCGCGTTTCCTTCCAGAGAAAACGAAGGTTCGACAACAGCGCTTCCGCTGCGTGAATCAGGTCGCCGTTCTTTGCCCTCACCGCCGCGATATCGCCTCTTTTTGCAGCGAACTCCAGATCTTCGGCCATCTTGCCGACTTCATCGGCACAGATTCCGTAACTCGAGCCTTTCAGACCGTGCACCGCGATTGCGTACCCCGGCAGAGTTTCCTCTTTTACGCCGCGCAGCTTGTCGAGCAGCTCCGGGGTGTGAATTTCGTAAGAGCGCAGAACCTGCAGATAACCCTCCTTCCCGCCAAAACGCGAACGACCCTTCTGGGCATTCAACCCCTCCACCTGCAGTTCGGCAAACGTCCCAGCGTCCTTTGCCTCCGGTTCTTTCGGGCCTTCTGTTTCTTCGGTCCGCTCCGGCGTCTGTCGGGACCGCCTATCGCGAACCCACTGGTTCAGCAGGGAGTCCAGAAGCGTCACGTCGATGGGCTTGGGAAGGTACGCCTGGAAGCCGTTTTCCAGGAACATGGCCTCGTTTCCGGCGATGGCGTTGGCCGTCAGAGCGATGACGGGCACCGTTTTCGCGTACTCGGTGCCGATCTCGCTGCGGATGACCTGTACCGTTTCGATGCCGTCCATCCCGGGCATCATGTGATCCATAAATATCGCGTCGTAGATGTGTTTGCCTTCGCGGACCAGCTCGATTGCCTGTTTGCCGTTGGACGTGCAGTGGACCGTCAGACCGTAAGGCGTCATGAGCCCCTTTGCCACGTCCAGGTTGGTGACCACGTCGTCCACCACCAACACCTTTCCGTAGGGCATGGGGGTACGCACCAGCTCTTTCACTTTGTGGTCCTCCATCAGGCGGAAGGTCTTCAGGTTTTGAGCCATCTCCAGGCCGATGGGCGTGGAGTCCACGATCTCTTGGCGAATTCTGACCGTGAAACAGCTTCCTTTTCCGTACTCGCTCTCCACTTCGATGGTACCGTTCATGAGTTTCACCAGGTTTTTGCAGATGGAAAGCCCCAGGCCGGTCCCCTCGATTTTCCGGCTCGCCTGGGTGCTCAACTGATTGTATTCCAAAAAGAGCTTGCCCAGGTCCTCTTTCTTGATGCCGATGCCCGTGTCGCTCACCGCAAACACGAGGCAGGCGTGTCCTTTTCTCCGTTCGCAGGTAACCCTCAGAACGACCTTTCCCTTTTGCGTGTATTTGAAAGCGTTGGAAAGAAGGTTGTTGAGGATCTGCTTCACCCTCAGTTCGTCTCCCCGCAGCCGCTTCGGAATGTTTTCGTCCACCCGGGGCTCGAAAACCACGGGTTTCGACGCGAGACGGACGAC
>JAISWV010000034.1 GCA_031270755.1 Synergistaceae bacterium | reverse complement strand
GAACGGTCCGGCAAAGTTTACGCCTGGGTCTTTACAAATGCGTCAAAAAAATCCTGTCGTTTTCGGCGGTCGAGAGGCTCTTTCCCGGAGCTCTGGAGGCTTGGCGGCGCAGGATCGGGTCGGCCGACTACCGCGACGCTTCCCCGCGAATGCGCGAGTGCCTTGTGAAAACCGTCAACGAGGACCTGACGCCCCTCTTTTCCTCTATCCCTCATCCCACGCTGTTGATTTGGGGCGAAAACGACCGCGACACGCCCCTGGGCGACGCGAAAATCATGGAGCGCCTGATCCCGGACGCCGGGCTGGTCACTTTGAAAAATGCCGGCCATTATTCCTTCTTGGATCAGCCCTTCGTGTTCGGAAGGGTGCTGGATTCCTTTCTCGGAATCGAGGGCGGGTCATGACCGTACTGTCGCCGGTATTCCTGTGCAGTTACTGGTTTCTCGTTGCGCATTACACGCACATGTTTCAATTGAACGCCTACAAGCCGGAGGTGCAGCTTCGCTGGCTCGTGAAGAACAAAGGGGACTGCCTGCGCAAGAACGTCCTGGTGTTCCTCGTCTTTCTGTCGTTGCCGGCGCCGTCGCTGCTGGAACCAATGAAAGAGAACGCTTTTTTTCTCCTTTGTTCGCTCTTTTTCCTGGCTCAGTCGTATTTCAACAGGCCCCGCCAAGCGAAGAAGCCCTTGGTCTACACGAACCGCGTCAAGAGGATGCTTGTCACCCACGGGATCTTTCTCGCGGCGTTCCTATTTTCGCTTTTCCGCGCGGGAAACCCGAGGGTCCAAGCGGCTTGTCTCGCGGCCGTTCACCTTCTCGCTCCGGTTTTCGTCCTTTTGGTCAACGGGGCGAACACGCCCATCGAAAAATTCATCAACCGACGGTACACCCAGGACGCGAAGCGGCGGCTGCGTCAGCACCCCGGCTTGATCGTGATAGGGGTGACGGGAAGCTACGGCAAGACCAGCACGAAATTTTTCCTGCACAAGCTGCTGTCGGTCAAGTACGACGTCCTGATGACGCCGGAGAGCTTCAACACGACGCTGGGGGTCGTGAGGACCGTGCGTGAAGAGCTGAAGCCGTTCCATGAGGTCTTCATCTGCGAAATGGGGGCGAGAAACGTGGGAGACGTGGCGGAGATCTGCGAGATCGTCAAACCTCGATACGGAGTCCTCACTTCCATTGGGCCGCAGCACATAGAGTCTTTCAAGTCGCTGGAGAACGTCGTCAAAGCGAAATTCGAGCTGGCCGACGCCCTCCCCCTCGGCGACGGAGCGGCTTTCCTGAATTTGAACAACCCGAATATCCGCGCCGAGCGAGCCAAATACGTTGGCCGCGGGCAAAACGAGCGAACCGTCACCTACGGCTTTTCCGACGACTGCGACTACTGCGCGCGGGATATCTTCACCTCGGGGGAGGGATCTTCTTTTTCCGTCAGGATGCCCGACTTCACGGAGGTGTCCTTCGAGACGAAACTGATCGGGGCCCACAACGTCGAGAACATCCTCGCCGCCATCTCCGTGGCGGATTTTCTGGGCGTCGGGCGTTGGGGCATCGTCATGGGGGTGCGCAAGCTGGAGAGCGTCCCTCATCGACTGCAGTTGATCCGCCGAGGTGAATACCTTCTCATCGACGACGCGTACAACTCCAACGCCGCCGGGGCGAAGGCGGCCCTCGACGCCCTTGCGATGTTCGACGGCTGCAAGATACTGGTGACGCCCGGTATGATCGAGCTGGGAACCCAAGAAAGCGAGCTCAACGAAAAATTCGGGACCCAGGCCGGCGAGATCTGTGACTTCGTGGTCCTCGTCGGGAAACGCCAAACAGAAAGCATCCGAAAGGGCCTGACGAACGCCGGTTATTCCCGTGAAAAAATTTTCGTCGCGGACGACCTCTTCCAGGGACTCGCCAAGGTAGCCGAACTCGACGCAAGGGGAAAACAAAAAGTCGTTTTGCTGGAAAACGACCTCCCGGACAACTATTGAACACCGGACAGCGAGGCGTTGGATATCAATAGACTTCGACTTGTGACAACACTTCGGCACGATAACTATGAACTCCCGATGGGGTATACTGGGCTGAGTGAAAAAGGAGGTTTCTTTCTTATGGACTATTCCGTCAAGACCGATAGCGTAAACCGTTTTACGGGCAGCGACGACTATGTCGTTTCCGATGAATTGATGTATGCGACCAACATCGCAATCGCCCTTCAAAAACCTCTTCTGCTCAAGGGAGAACCCGGCACAGGGAAAACGATGCTGGCGCATGCAATCGCCAAATCCACCGGTAAAAAGCTGTATGTCTGGAGCGTCAAATCCACGACAAAAGCGTCCGAGGGGCTGTACATCTATGATACCGTGCAGCGGCTCTACGACAGCCAGTTCGGAGAAGGCGACGTCGGCGATATTCGCAAATATATCAAGCTCGGCCGTCTCGGAGAAACGTTCTTGTCGGACGAGCAGGTCATCCTGCTGATCGACGAGATCGATAAAGCGGACCTGGAATTTCCCAACGATCTGCTCTGGGAACTGGATCAGATGGAGTACTACATCCCGGAGACGAAGGAAACGGTCAAGGCGAAGCATCGGCCCATCGTCGTCATCACGTCGAACGCCGAGAAGGAATTGCCCGACGCTTTCTTGAGGCGTTGTATTTTCCATTACATCGAATTTCCCTCGCCTGAAATCATGACCGACATCGTCGCGGTCCACTTTCCGGACCTCGAAGAGAAGCTGCTGCGCAGCGCGATGGAACGATTCTACTGGATACGCTCTCTGAAAGACATACAGAAAAAACCCAGCACTTCGGAGCTGCTGGATTGGCTGCAGGCGCTTGTCATCAGCGGCATATCCGTGGAAAAACTCAAAACGGAAATCCCGTATATGGGCGTGCTTCTGAAAAAAAATCAAGATATCGCCGAACTCTTTCGTGCGAAAGAAATAGAATCCAGGCGATTTGACGTAAGGAGATAGGTATGGTTCTAACGCCCTTTTTCTATTTGCTGCGTTCCCGTGGACTCGACGCCACGTTCAGCGAGTGGCTCACCTTGCTGAAGGCACTGTATCTGGGATTGTGCCGGAACAGCCTGGTTGACTTTTACTATCTCGCCCGATCCATCCTCTCCAAATCGGAAGCCGACTACGACAGTTACGATCTGGCGTTCTCCGAATTTTTCAGGGGCGTCGAACCGCAAAAAAATATCCCGGACGAATTTTTCGAATGGCTCGAAGAAGAAACCGCTGTTTTCGATATTCGTAAGCTGTTCGGTAAGGAATTCGAGCAGCACAGTCTCGACGAACTCATGAAAATGCTGGAGGAGCGCATCGCGGAGCAGAAAGAAAAACATGACGGCGGCAGTTACTGGATCGGCACGGGAGGTACTTCACCTTTCGGCCACGGTGGATATCATCCGGGAGGAATCCGTATCGGCGGAGCATCCCGCAACCGCTCCGCGATCAAGGTGGCCGAAGAGCGGAGGTTTCGGGATTTTCGAGGCGACAATATTTTGGACACGCGGCAATTCCAAATGGCGTTCCGCAGACTCCGGCAGTTTTCGAGCCGGCTCGACACG
>JAISWV010000366.1 GCA_031270755.1 Synergistaceae bacterium | reverse complement strand
CTCCAGAGACGCGGCGGCAAAACCGGCTTCCATGTCCCGCGCTCCCAGGTGGTCGGCGTAGTACAGAAGAGCCGCCGATTTCATCACTCGAAGCTCTTCCGTAATATAACGCGCCCGCTGATCTTCGTTGGAAGGCAAATCGGAAGGTGAATCAGAGGGAGAATCGGATGCCGCTCCGCCTTTGCCCATGACGTGATCGGCGAGAACCCGCACCTCTTGGCGCAAAGCCGTCACTTCTTCCCGCAAGGCCGTCAGTTCGCGCAAAATGGCTTCGTTTTCCACTGTGGCAGCTTTCGCTGTGGCAGCGTTCGCTGGGATAGCGTTCGCCGGAACCGCGAAAGACGGCGCGGCAAGAAAAACGCCGCGGATTAAAAAACACAGGATCGCTAAATTTTTCATCTGTTTTTTCAGCATTTTTTCCCCCATCGGTCAAATCGTCTCCTTCAAGCGAAGGCTACGGGCGAAGGGTCACGGCGAGCATATACGCCACTGGCCCTCCAGAGTAAACTTTCCCGTCTTCGTCGCAAACCTCCAGGCTTTTTAAAACCGCCCTGGTCTCCGCGTTTTCCGACGACACGTCGCAGCCGACCCACCACTGATTTTCAGCAATTTTCACGCACAGCTTGGCCGCCTCGGAAGGAGGCAGCGGGCCCAGGTGTTCCAGCACGCCCGGCACGGTAAATTTCTCGCCGGGGTTCGGCGTGCCCGGTACATCCGACCAGAGCGCCATCGCGGCGGCCTTGAACGTCCGCAGCAAATTCACCACCTCGAAAGCCCTCTTTCTCGCGGTCTGCCCCGGGGCCACAATCTTGTTCGTCTCCACGTTTTTTCCGGGTTTTCCGAGTTTTTCGAGGCCGGGAAAGCGTCCGTGGACCTGCCCCATAACGTTGCCTCCGCCGTTGACGATTCCTTCTCCATACCTCGAGGTGATCCAGAGGTCGTCGGGCTCCCCCCGGGCGCGGTTGCTTTTTACCGTCGTTCCCTCAAAAAAGCCGTGATTGCCGGTAATCACACCTCCTCCGATGGCGTCCGCCCCTCTCGCGTCATTGCTCGATATCTCGCAGCGGATGAAAAAAGCGCGCCCGAATTCGACGCATATCCCTCCGCCATTGGCCCCGGAGACATTTTCCGAAACGACGGTGTCCATCATCTGAAGCGCTCCGTCCCTGGACGAGTTCGACGAAGCCGATGAAATCGATGAGAAGAAAACGGCGCCGCCGTTGCCGTTGTGCTCGGTTCGATTGTGGGACAACCGGCAGTTTCGCAGCTCGGCCCCTTCGTCGAGAACAAAGAGCGCTCCGGCTTCTCTGCCGCGATTTTCAGAGATTTGGGTGTTCTCGATGACGAATCGGGCTCCCCGCGCGTGCAGTCCGCCCCCGCTTCCGGAGGATCTGTTGCCGCTTACGGCGCAGGCGTCGAGAGAGGCCACGCCTTTTTGAACGAAGATCCCCCCACCCCCGAACACGTTTCCATCCGCCCAGTTGTCGGCAACCCTGGAATTTTCAAGGACGAGCCGTTTTCCGCCGGAGCCGATTCCGCCGCCTCCATTCTTGTCCGAACCCTGTCCGCGCACTCCGTTGTTCATGATTTCGCAATCTTGGAATCCCGCCGTACCGTCTTCCCGGACGTAGACTCCTCCGCCTCCGAACCTGGCAAGGTTGGCGGCGATGCGGCACCGAACGAAATCGGCCTCTCCCTTCATGATATGAACGCCGCCTCCGAAATCGGCGTAGCCGCCCGTGATCGTCAGGTCCTCGAACCGCACTCGGTCACCCTCGATGTCGAATACCGGGCGATTGTCCGCGGACGAGACCCCCGCGTCGATCCGATGACCGTTTCCCACAATCCGAAGGGAGGTCTCGATGACAGGAAGCGACGGATACCGCTTGTCTCCATCGTAACAAATATCCTCCGTCAGGGTGACGACGTCATCGGAAACGCCAAAGAAAAGGCCGCCGTTCACGACTTCGATGGCCTCGGCAAGCTGACGCCACGTTTTGACGTCACGTGGGACGGCGTCGACCGCCTTTGCCGGCAATGTCTCCGATGAAAAATCCTCGGGCCCGAGAGCGCCGATGTTCACTCTGAACAGCAAACGTTCTCTTTTGCGTTTGTTGTACCGAGGCAGCCATTGCACATATGATGGGATTTTGGCAAACGCGCGGCCTTCCGGAAGGACCTTTAGGGTTTTTACGGGAGCTCCGTTGTCGGTCAGCTCGTTTTTTCCGAAAATCGCCTCGTAGGAAAGGGAACGATCCAGCGTATCCGTGCGCTTCCACGTTACTTTTTCCCCTGCGGCGGCGCCGATGAGGTTGTAGCCGTCGCCGGTCAGCGTACCGGCGTGCCGGCTGTCGACCAAGAGGTCGCCGGCTTCGGCCTCGCCGCTGTACAGTCCGCCTCTTTTCGTCCATTGGTCGTCCAGCGCGTTTCCGGCGACGATGCTGCCTCTCAGGCGTACCGTTCCCGATACGTGGAGACCGCCGACAAAGCGCCCCCGGTTTTTCGTCACAGTGCAACCCGTGAAGGAGGCGTTTCCGCCGTAAATCGACACGCCTCCTCCCTCCAGAGCCGCCTTGTTCCCGGTGATGGTGCAGTTGGTGAAGTTCACCGAGCCGCCCCCCTTGACGGTGACGCCGCCTCCGGCGTGCCCGGCGTCGTTGTCGTAAATGGCGCAATCGGTGAAAGAAACCGTCACCCCGGCCGCGGCGCCCACCATGAGTCCCCCTCCCGCGCCGTGTCCGTCGGTCTTGGATACGCCGCCATAGCCGTTGTCGTCGCTAAAAGTTTTGTTGCCGAATATTTCGCAGCCGATAAACTCGGCGTCTCCATCCGCGACAAAAACCCCTCCGCCGCTGCCGAAAAGAGCGTTGCCCGAAATCGCGCACCTCCAAAACCTCGAACGCCCGTTTTTCTGAAAGATTCCGCCGCCCTGCCGGAAAGCGTTGTTATTCCCGATTCGGCATTTCTCGAACACGACCTCGGCGTTCACGGCCGCGATCCCGCCCCCGTACCCGAAGCTCCTGTTTCCCGAGATCGTGCAGTTGACGAAGCGGGCTCTGCCGCCTTCGACGTAAACGCCGCCCCCTGGCTCGACGGAGTTGCCGCCCTGGATCGTCAGGTCGATGAAAGCCGCGTCTCCTTTTTCCGCCACGTAAAAGACGCGCCGCGACCCCAAACCGGCAGTCCCGGCATCGATGGCGTATCCGTTGCCGCGAATGGTCACAGGCCTTGTTATGGCCGGCAGGGAAGGATGCGAGATCGTCCGCGGCCCCACAATATCCTCTACGACGTCGATGACGCAATCCGAAAGCGCGCCTTCGCCCATATCACGAAGGGCCTCTTCCAGCTCCCGCCATGAGGAAACCTCCACGGCCCACGCGCTTTTCGTCAGAGAGGCGCACGACACGACGAAAAGACAGACAAAGTAAATAAAAAAGCAACTCCGCACTTTCCTGTTTTTCATTTTCAATGCCCTTCGTTTTGGAAAATATTGGAATGCCCGCATCCGTTGCGTATGTCCATGGTTTCACCCGAGTTTATCGAAGCATCGAGTGTGTAGTACGAAAGGTTGCTTATCAAATTAGGCCCCCATTCGTTGTCTGTTTTATGAGCGATCATGAATTCAAAATTACCGGCATCGCTGCTTTGTTGTTTTTGACCTATCAAATCACCGGTAACATAAACTGTTCCATCGATATGGTTTTTATAAAGATAAACATCTGCGCGGCCTCCCACATCATATCCCAGTTGAAAAGGGACGGGTGCATGTAAAACCATATTTTCAGGTTTGCCTAATATTTGTTCAATTTTTTCCTGAATTTGCGGGCTGTTGAATTCCATAATCTTTCCTCCTTTATCCAGATAACGGCTGGATGGCTCACCGCCATTTGCGATTCCAGACTCGTCAGGAATACTTTCATTCAATATTTGGATAAAAGGTTCTTTCAGCCATTCATCATTACTTTTGCAGAGAGATTCAGCCAAACTGCATATTTTCCCGTACTCCTCATCCGGAGCGTATATTTCCAGGTAATGGTAAGCGAGTATTGCTTTGAGTATGGCGGTCATGGTGTTTTTCTCTCTCATCTTTCTGCAAAACTTTACCACGCTTAGATTTTGGCCCCAAATGATCGGATTTCTTATAACCCATTTCTGTTTTCAAATTCATAATTCTCAGCATCAATGGGCAAAACGATGCTCCCGCCATTCCCTTCAACCCCTTGAATTTTAGCGCAAATTCTAATTTCTTACTAAACGACCACGATCATGATCAGTTACGAACTGAATTAAAGCTTAGGGGGGCAGAGCCCGTTCAGCCGCTGAGCGGGTCTCACTGGCCCCCCTTGATTATTCGACGACGAGCGCTTTGTCCGAAACGACGGTAACCGAAGCGCCGCGCTTTTTATTTGCCGGTCACGCCGGGAAGGGACAGCAGCCCCTCCACGCCGCTGACCGGCATCGAGAAAGCGATGGTCCCGGCGGGAGTTCCCACGCCGGCTTTCTCGACGATTGCCCGCATGATATCTTGTTTTTTTTCGCTGAGAGCCAGAATCATGATGATTTCTTTCTCGGGCTGGATGCTCACTCCGAAAAACTTTTCCGTACCGGCTGGAGCCGTTCCCCTGGCGTGAATGATGGTACCGCCCGTCGCACCCACGGAGCGCGCCGCGTCCATCACCTCCTGGCTGTACCCGCGGCTGGCCACCGCAAGGATCAATGTATGTTCGTACCGCTGCGTCACGTTGTCTCCTCCATTTTTATCATTTTCCGCGGAAAACGTCTCCGCGGTCTCCCAGGGGCCGTCCAGGGGGAGAGTAAAAGCGATACCGTGCCCCGGTCGTTTCAAATCCAGAGCTTCGTTGAGATCCAGAAGAACCTTTCCAGCTTCGCCGGCGGACATGGCGCTGAACAAGAGCGTTTTCTCGGTCTCCCCCAGGCCCAGGTAGTTCAATATTTTGGAGCTGGCGGTTCCTTTGCCGAACGTCAAAAGGTTGAACGACGTGTCTCGGCCTTTGAAGACGCACTTTATTTTGGGGCTCTCCTTTCTGTCGCAGATGACAACCAGCAAGGCTAAAGAGGGAAATGACTCGATTTCACCCATCATTCCGTTTTTCCTTTCCGTCGGCCTCGAACTTGGATTCATCGGAGTCTGGCGAAAGTCCCGCGGACGCAGGAAGAGCCTCGCGTTTCTCTCGTTCGCTTTTCTCCTGTTCGGGCTCCAGTGTTTTTTGAAGTTTAAGCGCTTTTTTGAGCTTTATATTGTACACCACGCCCAGAAGCTCCAGAGTGATGGGGGGCATCATGGAGATCATCCCCACCACGCCAAACGCCTCGATCATGATGTTTCCCCCCAACGCCTCGCAAGCACCGATCGTGAAGGGCAGGACGAAAGCCGCGCTCATGGCTCCCGCCGCCACGCCTCCGGAGTCGAAGCCTATTCCCACGAAGAAGCTGGGAATGAAAAACGTCAGACTCAGCGCGAGGATGTACCCAGGCACCACGATCCACCAGATCGGAAGGCCGGCCAACATGCGAACCATGGCCAGGGACATCGCCAGGCCCACGCCCAGTGCCATTGCGCAAAGCAGCGTGCTCCTGGCGATCGCGCCGTTGGTGATCTCCTCCACCTGTTTCGTGAGGACGTGCACGGCAGGCTCCGCGATGACGACGCAGGCGCCCACCACTAGGCATATAGGGGCTAAAATCCAATTGTACTCGAGCCTTCCCATGGATTCGCCCAAGTACTTGCCCGCCGGCATGAACCCTTTGTTGACGCCGGTCAGGAAAATAGTGAGGCCCGCCAGGAGGTACAAAAGGCCGATGCCGATTTTGACCAGTTCCGTCTTGGAAAGCTTGAGATGCGTGAACTGAAAAATGGCGAAAATCCCCGCGATGGGGATGAGAGGCATCGCCACCTCTCCGAAAGAATGAACCAAACCGACACCGAAAAGCGTGAGGAATTCGGCGAGGTTTGCGACCGTGGCCGGGGTCTCCATTTCGTAGCCCGTGCTTTGAGAATCGAAGAACAACCCCGTGATCAAAACCGCCAAAATAGGCCCGACAGAACAAATGGAGCAAATGCCGAAGTTGTCTTCCTCCGATCCCTTGCCGCTGCTGACCGCCGCGAAACCGGACCCCAGGGCCAGCAGGAACGGGACGGTGATGGGCCCCGTGGTGACGGCCGAGGCGTCGAAGGCGACGGCCAGGTAATCGGCCGAGAAAAGAGCGATGATAAAAGTGAGGATGTAAAGGACGATGAGCATATGGGACAGCGACTTGCGGAACAAAAGGCGCAATACCGCCACCACCAGAAAAATCCCCACCCCCAAGGCGACGCTGCCCAAAAGCGTCAGGTCCGGGATCGACGGAACCTGTTTCGTCATGACCTGCAAATCCGGCTCGGCCACCGTCACGATGAAACCGAACACGAGGCAACCGGAGAGCAGCAGCGTCAGGTTCTTGGACTGCAGCAACACGGAGCCGATACGCTCTCCCATGGGCATCATCGCCATGTCGGTTCCCAGAGAGAAGAGCATCAGCCCGACGATAAGCATCGTCAAACCGAAAACCATCAACACCAGTGTCCCCACGGGCATCGGGACAAGGGTAAAATGGAGCAGCAGAATGATGAGTCCAATCGGGAAGACCGCCCGCAACGATTCTTGTAATTTCTCCAGCACAATCTTCTTCATCTACGACTTCCTTTCGATCTTCCTTTTGTTGCGCCGAGGAACACTCCAGGCGAATGCAAGAAAACGCCATCGCCTATAAATTTTCGCACCGTAAATATTTTTATTGGGCAACCATCTCTTTTCGGGGAAAAAGTTGCCTTGTCCGTCTACTCTCGAAGAGCCTCGATAATTTTTCTGGTCTCGGAGGCGTTTTTCAGCATAGCGTACTCGTAGGCGTTGCGCCCTGTGTTGTCTGTACGGGTAAGGCTGGCGCCCGCGGACAGAAGAAGGCGCGTCGAATCCGCGTTGTTGTAGGACGCCGCGACCATCAAAGGCGTCGTGCCCCCGCTGTCGGCGACGTCGATGTTCAGCTTTGCGAGCAGAAGGCGGAGAACTTCCAGCCCCGAAGAACTGCGGGCCGCGAAATGCAGCGCCGTCCAGCCCACTCTATCGGCGGCGTCCGCCTTTGCCCCGGCGTCCAGGAGCCGCTTGGCCGTCTCCAGCTTTCCCCGCAGGGCGGCGTGCATCAAAGGAGTGGCGTGTCCGGCATCCGCCGCGTCCACGTCGCCGCCCGACGCGATGAGAAGGTCGACGATCGCCAGGTTGTCCATGCTCTCTTCGCGCCCCTGGACGGCGTGAATGAGAGGAGTGAAACCCTCCCAGTCCCTGGCGTTCAGGTCCGCGCTCAAAGCCACGAGCTTTTCGACGGCCGGAAGGTTCCCCTCCGTGACCGCGACCATGAGGGCCGTCGTCCCCTGAACGCTGGGTCGATTCAAGTTCGCTCCGGCGGCGGCGAAGATCTCGAACATCTTCGCGTCTCGCACCCTCTGAGAGGCCAGCATCAAGGGGGACAGACCGTCCCAGGTCGACTGATCGGGGTCGGCGCCGTTCTCCAGCAGCGTTTTCACGGCCTCGATGTCGGCGTTGGCCACGGCGCTCATCAACGCGGAAACGGTGTCGTGGGTTTTATAGTTGGGGTTTGCCCCCTGCCTCAAAAGGGCCCGAAGGCCGTCCGCGCCCACCTTGGAGTCTATGGCGATCATCAAGGCGGAAGTACCCTGGCGTGTGTTTTCGTCCATGTCGGTACCCGCGCTTTTCAGCAGCGCGTAGATCTCCTCGGGCGCTCCTTTGGAAGCCGCGTGCATCAACGCCGTCCAGGAATTGCGGTCGCGAAGGCCGGTCTCGGCGCCCGCCTTCAAAAGAGCTTCCACTACGGCCGCGTTCTTTTGTTTGCAGGCCTCCATCAAAGGCGTCGTCAAAGAGGAGTCCACGGCGTTGGGGTTGGCCCCTGCCTCGATCAAAGCCGTCAAGACCTCCGGAGACGCGCCCTGCCGCGAGGCCAGGAGAAGAATCGCGCTCCTGTTCTGATCGTCCTCGGCGTTGACGCCGGCCTTCCCGGCCAGCAGCGCGCGGACCGATTCGAGGTCGGCCCCCGCCGCCACCGCGCTCATCAAGGGAGTGTACCTATTTTTCCCCCTCACGTTGGCGTCGGCTCCGGCCTTGGCCAGAAGCCGCAAAACGGCGGCGTTGGGCTTTTCCGACGCCAGCAGAAGGGGAGTGACGCCCTCGTTGTTGGGGTCGTCCACTTTGGCGCCGGCGTCCAGCAGGAGCTTTACGATCTCCGCGTCGGCTCTCCTGGCGGCCATCCATAAAGGGGTCCTGCCGCTTTTGTCGCGGACGTTGGGCTGCGCTCCGTGCCTCAACAGGAAGGCCGCCACCTCCGGTGACTCGTTGGAGGCCGAGGCCAGGTAAA
>JAISWV010000308.1 GCA_031270755.1 Synergistaceae bacterium | reverse complement strand
GAACGGCCTTGGGGCAGGCCGCGACACAGGCGCCGCAGCCGACGCATTTTTCCGGATCGATGAAGGCAAGACCGTCTTCTATGGAAAGAGCCCCAAAGAGACAGACCCGAACACACGTTCCGAGTCCTATACAGCCGAAGGGACACGCGTTGGGCGAGCCTCCCGGCAGAACGGCGGCCGACCTGCAGTCTCCTATCCCCTCGTATATGGCGTTGCGGGCCGAAAAGCTCTCCGATCCTCTGCACTTGAGAACCGCCCGTAAAGGAACGGACGCCTCGCCGGCGACGCCCATTATGTCCGCTATCTTCTGGGCCAAAGCGGGCCCTCCGGCGGCGCAAAGATTTGTCTTGGCCCCTCCGTCGACGACAGCGCCCGCGTAGCCGTCGCATCCTGGATAGCCGCATCCGCCGCAGTTGGCCCCTGGCAGTATCTCGCGGATGAGGGAGACCCTCTCGTCGGTTTTCACGAAAAATTTTATCGAGGCGAACGCCAGCAGCGCGCCGGACACCAAACCCAATACCCCCATCACAGCCGTCGGGTAGGCAACTCCTCCAAAGGAAATCATGGTTTTCGCTCCTCTACTTGATGATACCGCTGAAGCCCATGAAGGCTATCGACATCAATCCAGCCGTGACAAGCGCTATGGGCAGGCCTCGGAGGCACTGGGGAATATTCGTGTTGCGGTCGATGCGCTCTCTGACTCCGGCCATCAAAAGAATGGCCAGCAAAAAGCCTATCGACGTTCCCAGCGAGTTGACGATGGATTCAAGCAACGTGTACTTCTCGTCCATGTTGATGACGGCAACGCCCAAAACCGCGCAGTTGGTGGTGATCAGAGGCAGGAAGATCCCCAGCGACTTGTACAGTCCCGGGTTGATTTTCTTCAGCACCAGCTCCACAAATTGCACCAAAGCCGCGATGATCAGAATGAACGACAGCGTATAGAGGTACTCCAGGTGCAGTGGCACGAGAACCATGTAGTAAGCGAGCCACGTTATGACGGCAGCTAGAACCAATACGAAAATGACGGCAACTCCCATGCCCTTGGCTGTCTCCGTTTTGGCCGAAACCCCCAAAAAGGGGCAGCAGCCGATGGAACGCGAGAAAATGATGTTGTTGACCACCATGGAGCCGAGAAATATCCAGAGCAGGTTCATTATTTTCCGCCTTCTTCCTGTTGGAACTTGCCGAGGATTCCGCAGATCGCGGCGTTGGAGCAGGCGACGCACCCTTCGGAATTTTCAGGCGCGGGGAGTCCTGCCTTCTCCGCCTTCCGCTGCTTGTAAAAACGGAACAAAGCCATGGAAATTCCCAGAGTGATAAACCCTCCAGGAGCGAGGATGAGGAGCAGCGCCGGTTGATAGCCGGCAGGAGTCAAAACGACGTCGAAAATCGTCCCGTTGCCGAGAAGCTCCCGAACCGCTCCCATTGCCGTCAAGGCGATAGTGAAACCGAGCCCCATCCCGATGCCGTCGAAAAGAGACGCGATGACTCCATTTTTGAAAGCGAAGGCCTCGGCTCGCGCCAAAATGATGCAGTTGACGACGATGAGAGGGATGAATATCCCCAAGGACTTGTCCAAAGCCGGCGCAAAGCCGGATATCAAAAGCTGAACCACGGTGACGAAACCCGCTATGACCACGATGAAAATCGGTATGCGTATTTCGTTGGGCACGAACTTGCGAATCGCCGCCACAGCCACGTTCGATCCGATCAACACCGCCGTCGCCGCTATCCCCATACCCACTCCGTTGGTGGCGCTGGTGGACACCGCCAAAGTCGGGCAGAGTCCGATGCACTGCACCAGAGTGGGGTTTTCGTCGACAATGCCGTTTTTAATGATCTTAAAAGGATTCACGTCAATTACCTCCCTCGAGGTTCTGTTTCCAATAGAGCAACGCCGCGTTCACTCCGCCGGTCACGGCGTTGGAGGTGATGGTCGCGCCGGAGATCGCCTGTATCTGCTCGGGCGAGCTGGGGGCAACCCTTACGATGGTCAGCGTCTCCGCTTCTTTGTTCTCGTATTGTCCGGAAAAAGCGGGCAGCGGAGCTTTAGCGCCCAGGCCCGGGGTTTCGGATTGGCTCAAGATGCGGATAGCGCGCAGTTTTCCTTCTTTCGTAACGCCTACGACAATTTCCATGGGGCCGCCGTACCCCCTGGGCGTCACGGTGACGCAATACCCCACCAAGTCCCCCTCTTGCTCGGCTTTTTGCACTTCTTTGACGACAGGGTCCGAGTTGGGCGCCAACTCCACAGGGGAAAAAGATTTGGCCTCGGGCAGAGCGCCCGCCAGCGCCTCATTTTTGAGGCGTTCCTGTGTCCGGCGAATGGGTATCAAAGTTATTTCGTAGACGACGCCGAGAATGACGCCCGTTATTGCGGTAACCGTGAAGAGTATCAATCCGAGCCGAAGAATTTTCTTCGTGTTCTCGGCATTGGGCACCGCTTGAACGTTATTTGCTCCCATGAGTTTTTACCTCCCCAAAAACACGCGGCATCGTCATCCTGTCGATGATCGGCACAGTGAGATTCATGATCAAAATGGAATAGGAGACACCCTCCGGGTAGCCTCCGAACGTCCTTATCAACGAGGTGACCGCCCCGCAGCCAAGGGCGAAGACGACCTGCCCCTTTGCGGTCATGGGGCTCGTGGCGTAGTCCGTGGCCATGAAAAAAGCCCCCAGCATCAAACCTCCGCTCATGATTTCGAGCAAAGGCCCTCCGGGACGCCCGAGAAGCAGCGACAAAACCGCCACTGTGGCGATATACGTAACAGGGATCCTCCAAGAAACAATGCCTTTATAAATCAGCAAACACCCTCCGAAAATCAACGCCGGCGCGGACGTTTCGCCGATGCAGCCGCCGATGCTGCCGAGAAACGTGTCGAAAAGAGGAGGCAGCGCCGCGCCGGAGCTTTCGGAGCCTTTGAGGATCGCAAGGGGAGTGGGGGTGCTTATTCCGTGCAAGGTCCATGTGGTCATGGCGACTGGCCAGCAGATGAGCATCACCGCTCTTCCCGCCAGCGCCGGGTTTATAATGTTCTGCCCCAATCCGCCGAAGAAGTGCTTGACGATCACCATGGCAAAAACGCAGCCGATCACCGCCATCCAAAGGGGAATCGAAGGAGGGGTGTTGTAGGCCAAGAGCAGCCCCGTCACCGCCGCCGACAGGTCCGACACAGAGATTTTTTGCTTGGTGCATTTTTGCCAAATGGCTTCGGTCACCACGCAGGATACGATACAGGTCAGGACGACCGAAATCGACCGCAAGCCGAAGAAATAAACTCCGGCCAACCCCGCCGGCGTCAGAGCAGCCATCACCCAAGCCATGATCCGCGCAGTACTCATCTCGGATCTTATATGAGGCGAACTTGCAACCACCAGAAGACGATTCACTTCTTCTCACCTTTTCCTTCCGCTTTCGGGGCTTTTTTCCGTGCGGCCATGACCCCGGCCTTGCCGTCTCTGCACGTTTGAGTGAGATGACGCTGTGCGGGACAGACGTACGTACAGCTGCCGCACTCTATACAATTCATGCCTCCCAGGGCCTCGAATTCCCCGTATTCCCGAAGCCTCACCACGCGGTCCAGCGAAGAGGGAAGCAGCCCCATGGGACACGCGGTTACGCACCTGCCGCATCGAATGCAGTTCGACTCCTCCAAATGGCGCGCCGAGCGTGCCGAAAGAGCGAGAATACCGGAGGTACCCTTCATGACCGGGACGTCGATGGACCTCATGGATATTCCCATCATGGGCCCTCCGGACAATATTTTGGCGGGCTCTTCCGTGAAGCCTTCGGCCGCGTCGATGAGCTCCCGCACAGAGGTACCCAGGGGCGCGAGGATGTTTTTAGGCGTCGCGATCGCGTCTCCAACCACGGATATCACCCTGTCCACAACGGGAACGCCGTCGACGATCGCCGTCCATATATGGAACAGCGTACGAACGTTGATCACCAAACATCCTACGTCCGCGGGCAGGGCTCCGGGCGGAATTTCCTGCCCCGTGACCGTGTAGATCAACATCTTCTCCGCGCCCTGAGGGTACTTGACTTCATGAGGAATGACCTTCATGCTGCCGTCTCGTTCCGCAAGCCGTTCTTGGATGCACGCGACAGCGTCCGGTTTGTTGTTCTCTATCGCTATGATTCCCTTGGCATCCGGGAAAAGGTGCATACAAATTTCCAGACCGCCGACAATGGCCTCCGGCTGTTCCAGCATCAGCCTGTTGTCGCAGTTCAAAAAGGGCTCGCACTCGGCCCCGTTGACGATAATCCACCGGATTTTCTTCCCCGGAGGAGGCGAAAGTTTGACGTGCGTCGGAAAAGCCGCGCCTCCCATACCTACGATTCCCGCCTCGCGGATGATCCTCAGGCATTCTTTAGGGTCCACGGACTTGAAATCGTCATGAGGCGGCAGCGTGGCGTCATAGCTGTACTCTCCGTCATTTTCGACGACCACGCATTGATCCATACTCCCGGAAATCGTCATTCTCATGCCGATCTCTTTGACCGTCCCCGACACCGACGACAACACCGGCGCCGAAACGAACGCCTCCGCGTCCGCGATCTTTTGCCCTGCCAAGACCTTGTCGCCTTTTTTCACTATCGGAGCGCAAGGAGCCCCGATATGCTGCGACATCGGATATACAAGGTCACCCGCGGGACGGAAGGCCTCTATTCTTTTGTGCGCCGTCATTGCCTTGTTGTCAGGCGGATGTATACCGCCTCTAAAAGTAGGTAATTTCAAACTCATCACTCCCCCAAAATGATTGAATAGTGAACATTGCCAATTGCAGCCAACATTTGTTCCTGTCGATCCGTTTCAACCTCCCTTCCCAAGAAATCAGGCGAGGTACGAGCCCCGTCCTATTTCGACAGCATATTTAAAAGCCTGAGCGTCCATGTAAGCAAGAATAAATTACTCGTTTTGGGAAAATGAAATTTCTTTCACAACTTGCTTTAACTGCGAAATGAAGCTCGCCTCCTCATCGGTGAAATGATGCCCGTTTTTGTAGATAACTGACTTGGGCATCTTCGTTTTCAGTAAACCTTCCCGGTTTAACGTTATAACCAGTGACCTCGAATAAAAATTCGTATATACCGAAAACTCCACCCTTACAGCGGCGAGACCGTACAGGATTCGCACCTGTTTCCTTGCACGTGAACGTGCCTACACCACAACCGAACTTCCATGTGAAATCGGAACAACGAAACAAACTTGAAAAGCGCCCCCCTCCTGTTCATTATAATTATTGAAGAATGTGCTGTTTTTGATAGATAGCAAATTGGAATATCGGTATTGAAATACTGAATGTATAAAACTCCAATCGCTTCTTATATAAATGGATAAGAATGGATAAGACAGGTTTTCAGATTCGGTTTGAGCTCAAGTGTATGATTTTGACAAAGTTATTAACAGTTGATATACTCCGAATTATGCTCAAATATTAAATTTGAGCGGAAATCTCTGTCTAATGTTCGCTTTTACGCTTATTTTTCTAGGGAAAGTATCGACTTGAACTCAAGAAAGCCCCCTTTAAATAGGTCTTTTTGCGAAAAATCGAAGAGGCATGAAGCATCGTGGTCGTGCAAAGCAGTGATCTAAGCTTTTAAAGAGTGCCGAAACTGCGTCGATTTCTGAGGCCCTTCTTGACTTTGAAAGCTCTGTCGGGTCGAAGATAAGTTTCCGCGGATTCCCGTTCAACGAGAATGCCGAAGCCGTCTGCTACGCGTCGAGGAACTTTCCCGCTCTGCTCAAATTCTGGCCGACGTTGTTCACCCACGAGGAAATGGCGCCCTTCTTCCCGTGAGCTTGAACGCTCACTGCTTTTTACGCGCAGGAGGCCGGGCGGAAGATCGCCGGTTGTTATTGTGCCTATACGCCCATCGAAGTGATTCGTGCGGCGGGAGCCATTCCCGTGACGCTTTGCAGTACCAGCGAAAAACCCATCGCAGCTGGGGAAGAACACCTGCCGCGCAACTTGTGCCCGCTCATCAAGGCCAGTTACGGTTTTGCGCTGACCGACACGTGCCCTTATTTTCACTTTTGCGATATCGTCGTGGGGGAGACGACCTGCGACGGCAAAAAGAAGATGTACGAGTTGCTGGACCGTCTGCGGCCGACACACGTCATGCAGCTGCCCCAAACTTACCTGGGCGACGAAGCGAAGCCGTGTCCAAGACAAGCGAAGGGTCGTCGTGACGGGCTGCCCCACTATCTCGGTATCCCCTGTTCTTGCATGACTCCGAACACGAAACGCCTCGACCTCCTGGATACTCTGGTGGACGATTATCGCGCCGACGGCGTTGTGGACATCATCCTGCAGGCTTGCCACACCTATAACGTGGAGACATTTCAGGTCCGGGAACACCTGCAGGCAAAGAAAAACATCCCCTACATCGCGGTGGAAACGGACTATTATCAAGGCGACGTGGAACAGCTTTCCACCCGCATGGGAGCGTTCATCGAGATGATGCCCGGCGAAAGGCGCTCCCTTTATTGAACGTACCCTTATCGTATAGCGTAAAGGTTTCCGTCGGTGCTGCCCAAGAAAAGCACTCCTCCGGAAAAGGCCGGCGTTCCGGTGATCTCGCCTCCGGTGGAGAAGGTGAAACGCACGGCTCCGTCCGCGGCGTCGAGAACGAAAAGCGTTCCCTGACCTCCGCCGGCAAATACCAAGTCTTCGGCCCCAATGGGCGTCCCCAAAACCGTGCCTCCCTGGGTGTCGAAATTCCACAGCACCGCCCCGTCCGCTTTTGAAAGAGCCGTCACCTTTCCGGTCGCCGTCCCCACGAAAATTTTGTCCCCTCCGACAAAGGGGGGAGTTGTCACGGGGTCGCCCACGTCGGTTTTCCACTGAGGAATGACGCCCTTGATCCTGACAGACTGGACCGACCCGTCCCAGCTGGAAAAATATACGTGGCCGCCGTCGGTCACGGGGGTGTTGATCGCGCCGCCCGCGCCGCCGCCCCAGTCGCGTTTGCCCGTCTTGGGGTTCACGGCGCTGAAGACGCCTCTCTGCTCGCCCAGAAAGACGACGCCCTCCGAGAAGTGAGGAGCGCTGCGCAATTCTTGCCCCGTGCCGTACGCCCAGAGTATTGTGCCGTTTTCGGCGGAAAGGGCGACCATTTTCCCGTCGCCTTTGACGAAAAAGACCTTGCCGTCGCCGGCGGTCGTCCCGTCCACGACGGTATCCGCCGCGTAGCCTTCGGACGGCGGCGCGTATTTCCAGACCACAGCGCCGTCCGGCAGCGAAAGCGCCGTTATCGTGCCGTCGGCCTGGGCGAAAATCACCGTCTTGTCTAAAATCGTAGGCCGTCCCACGACGCTGTTCGATCCTCTATAGATCCAGGCAGCCTGCCCCGATGCCGCGTGTACGGCGTGAAGGTTCCCGGCGTCGTCCCCCGCTATGACCAGTCCGTCCGCCACGGCAATGGAGCTTCCGATGGGGAACCGGGCGTCGTAAGTCCACCCCAGCTTGCCGCTCCACGCCGACGCCGGCGAAATATGAAAAAATAAAATCCAGAGCGCCGCCATAGAAAAGACGGTAATAGAAAAGGTTGTAATAAAAAAGACCGATGTCATACGCTTCATTGCAAAGATTCCTCCCCAATCGAATTGAATCCGCGAGCGATTTTTTGTTTGTGCTCCTCTATACGAACGAAAAGGTGTTCCAGCAGGTTTTGAACCCTCGGGTCGTCTTTGGGAAAATGACCTCGGATACGCGCCAGCACCCCGCTTTCTTCCAGCATCTGCAAAGAGGGAGCAAAGTTGAGGTCCAGTACCCACGTCAACTGGATCAACAGAAAATCCTGCAGCGAGGACGCGTTTTTGTACGAGCCGCTCCAGGAGGCTTCGACTTCGTCCAGCAGCGGCTCCGACAGAGGGGCGTCGACCTTGTGACGAGGCAGAAGAGTTCCTACAGTCCCCTCGTCCATGCGGCGCCGCACCAAGCTGAAGACGTCCAGCTTATCGGCGTCCCGGACAAGCCGGCAAAACGGCAGGGCATCGGAAGAGAGCCCGGAAGGAAGCTCGGGCAAACTTTTTTTGTTGTGCCACTTCACGGACTGAAGGATGACCTTTTGCGCTTCTTCATCCAGACAGTCGCCCGCCAGACCGCCTTTGCCGGGGTTTTCGCAAAATTTCCCCAGCAGCGTCTCGTATCCGCGATTTCCATGATCGACGGAGGCGCCGTCGTAATACGTGCCGAAATCTCTGTACTGACTGAAACGTCCCGTGTCGTGCAAAAGACACGCCGCCGTTCCTACCGCCGTGTTGTCCGGAGCCCATGCGAGAGCGCGCGTCAGCGTCTCGCCGATCCCCATGACGTCGTAACTGTGCTCGTACTTCATCCGGATCATGGGAACCGCCAGATCGAAGGAACGAACGTAGCCATCGAACCACTCTTTTATTTTTACGAGATCCGCGAACATGCCACCCACTCCTTCCCGAAAAAGTTTAGCACAAATTTCCCCGCGCCATACTTGCGCCAAGCGGGCTATAATGATAATATACTCGCCGACTCGAAGCTAGGCCCTATGTTTTCAGGATCGACGTATCGCGTGGCTTTGCGGATTTTATTTTATTTATTTTACGAAGAGGGGATACCTTTATGATCCAGAAAGAGAAGAAACAGGAAGTCATCGCCACGTACAAAACCCACGAGTCGGACACCGGCTCGCCCGAGGTCCAAGTCGCCGTTTTGACCGAAAGAATCCGTGAATTGACGGAACATCTGAAGATCCACACGAAAGATTTTCACTCCCGGCGGGGTCTTTTGAGGATGGTGGGCCGGCGGAGAAAGCTTCTGCGCTACCTGAAGGACAAGGACTTCAATCGCTATCGCGACTTGATCGAGCGCCTGGGCTTGAGGCATTGATCGAGGGCGCCGATCGGGAGTGTTGATCGGGTTTTCGTTCGAGCGGCATTTTATTCGGGCCTTTTATCAAGTTTTTATTTAATATAGGAAGGTGTTTTGAGCCATGAAAAAAGAAATCCATCCTGCTTACCAGGAATGCAAGGTGAATTGCGCCTGCGGCAACTCCTTCATGACGCGCTCCACCCAAAAAGAGATCCGGGTGGGGGTATGTTCCAAGTGTCACCCCTTTTACTCCGGCAAGAGGGGCAGCAGGGTCATAACGGACGGGCGTCTGGAAAAATTTCAGAAAAAGTACGCCGGAATCAACTACGGCCAGAAAACCACGACCGAGGGATAGGGGCTGTAACGGCCCCTTTATTTTATCGCCGTATCGCCTTTTAGATCATGCCCTGTAAAGTTTGCCTTCTGGAGCATACTCCGGGGCCCGACGGTCTGGTCGCCGCAGCGGCCCGGATATGTTACAGCGACGTGTCGGCATACGACCTTCGGGAGCGGGAGGAAGA
>JAISWV010000099.1 GCA_031270755.1 Synergistaceae bacterium | reverse complement strand
ATATCTTGGCGGTGGGATACGAGGCCAAGAACATGGTGGGAAGAACTCCGGGGAGCATCGTGTCGGTGCGCCCCCTGCGCGACGGGGTTATCGCGGACTATTCCATGACCGAGGCGATGCTCCAGCATTTCATGCGGCGCGTAACCAAGGGATCGGACCGATTTTTCAAGAACCGGGCCATGATCTGCGTGCCCTCCGGGGCGACGGACGTGGAGCGCCGCGCCGTGTTGGAAGCCGCGCTGGAGGTCGGGGCGAAAGAGGCTTATCTGATCGAAGAGCCCATGGCCGCCGCCATCGGGGCCAATCTCAACGTGGAAGAGGCCCGGGGCAAGATGCTCGTCGATATTGGAGGAGGAACCACCGACATCGCCGTCATCTCTCTGGGCGGGGTCGTCGTCTCGAAATCTCTGCGAATCGGCGGGGACAAATTCGACGAAGGAATCATGCGCTATCTGCGCCGGCAGTACAACCTGGCCATCGGGGAACAGACGGCGGAAAACCTGAAGATCATGATAGGAACCTGCATTCCCTTGGAAGAGGACCTTCGGATGGTCATCAAAGGCCGGGACCTGGTACAGGGGCTGCCTCGTCAGATAGAGGTCTCCAGCTCCGCCGTGAACATGGCCATCGGGGAGATGGTGCAAACCTTGGTGGACGGGGTCCGAAATGTTTTGGAGCTAACGCCGCCGGAACTTTCAGCCGATATTATTGACAGAGGGATCGTGCTCACGGGCGGAGGTTCGCTCTTGAAGGGCCTGACGGATTTGATCACGCAGCAAACGGGCATCAACTGTTTCATCGCCGAAAACCCCATGGAGTGCGTCGCTTTGGGGACGGGCAAGGCTTTGGCCGAGATCGACAAGCTCCGGCGATCGGGCCGCAGCGGATTTTTGGTGAACGTGCGGCGGGGCCGAAAACGGAAATATTGACGCGAAGCCGGCATAAAGTCGATGGAGAATTCGGAGGAGTCTTATGAATCGAGGACTGTATTCGGCCTGTTCGGCCATGTTGGTGCAGGAGACGCATTTGGACGTTGTGACGAACAACCTCGCCAACGTCGACACGGTGGGTTATCGCCGCCGAATTCCCGTCAACGCCGAGTTCAGCGCCTTGATGGACCGCATCGAAAAGGTCTCGGAGGACGGAGAGACAAAAATGGTGACCGTCTCGCCCTTTACCATGAACTGGAAGGGCAAGCAGATCATCGGGGGAATGGCCTTGGCCAACGTCTACTCCGAGAGCTCCATGGACACCCGTCCCGGGGTGGTGCGCACCACGGACGCCCCCTTCGACGTCACCATCGACGGACCGGGGTTTTTCGCCGTGCAGGATCAGGCGGGAAATACGTATTACACCAGGCAGGGCAATTTTTTGGTGGGGCGGGGCGGAACGCTTTCCACGCTGGACGGGATGAGCGTCCAGGGAGAGGGCGGCCCTATCGCCATTGAAGAAGCCGTGTCGGCGCAAATACTGGACAACGGTCAGGTCCTCGCCGACGGCGAGGTGGTGGGACAGCTCGCGCTCTACACCTTCGAGAACCCCACGTACCTTCAGCAGGCGGGAAGAAACAATTTGTCGGCGAACGACAACTCCGGCGGCCCGGTGGCGGTGGAGGACGTTCGGCTCAAATCCGGCACCCTGGAGATGTCCAACGTCAGCGTGGTCGAGGAAATGGTGCGGATGATAGAAGCACAGCGCGTCTACGAAGGAGCGTCCAAGGTCTTGATGACCCACGACGAGCAAACAGGTAAATTGATCACTTCTTACGGCAGGCAATAGAGTTGCTAGATAACGGCGGACGCGTAATGCGCGCTCCTACACACTTGATTTACAATAAAATTCCGGAGGATTTTCGAGTATGTTGAGATCGCTTTGGTCCAGCGCTTCAGGTATGATCGCCCAGCAGACGAACCTCGATGTGGTGTCTCACAATTTGGCCAACGTCAACACGACGGGGTACAAAAAACGGCGCGCGGATTTTCAGGACCTGCTTTATCAGATCGACCGTCAGCCCGGTACACCGGTGGACCCCGCCTCTACGATCCCCACGGGCGTTCAGGTGGGTTTGGGGACACGGGTGATTGGAACGCCTTCTTTCATGACGGAGGGCAACTTGCAGGTGACGGACAACCCCTTGGATTGGACCATTGCCGGCGGACAGGGCTATTTTCAGGTCATCCTGCAGGACGGCACCATCGGCTACACCCGAGCCGGCGCTTGGCAGGTGGACGGCGACGGACAGGTGGTGAACCACGAGGGCCTTTTGCTGGAGCCCGCCATCACCATCCCGGAGGACGCGGTTCAGGTCATGCTCAGCAACGACGGTACCGTCTCCGTGCAGTTGGCGGGCCAGGCGGCCACCGAAGAGATCGGCCAGCTGGAGTTGGCGCGCTTCATCAACCCGGCGGGGCTTTTGGCCGTGGGCAGCAACCTCTTCGTGGAAACGGACGCCAGCGGCCCTCCCATCCTTGCCGAGCCGGGCGTCGACGGCATGTCGGAGGTACGTCAGGGCGTCCTGGAGATGTCCAACGTTCAAGTGGTCGACGAGATGGTGGGGATGATCGTCGCCCAAAGAGCATATGAGGCAAACTCCAAGGGCGTGCAGACGGCGGACGATCTTCTGCGGATCGCCAACGGCTTGAAGCGGTAAGTATGAAGAGACAAATCGGACGGCGGAGAGAATTCCGCCGTTTTTTTGTCTTCGCGATTTTCTTATTTGCTTTGTCTGCCTTGTCTGCTTCGCTCGTTTCCCCCAGCGAAGGGGCCCAGACGCTGCGCGTTTCCATTCCCGGCGTCGTCCAGATGGAGGGAGAGGCCTGCGCCCTTTCCGATATTGCGGCTCTCGAAGGGCGCCGCGATTTGACGGAACGGGCGGGAGCGCTGCTTCTGTCGGCGCAAAACGGCGTCATCACGCGAGAGCAAGTAATCGATGCCCTGAAGGTCAGCGGCCTGGAGGACCTGCGCATCGAGCTGAAAATGCCCGCAACCGTCAGAGTCGAGTTTGCAGCCCAAGAAGACTCCCCTAATCAAAAGCTCCCTTCCGATCAAGAGCTTTCCTTCGGTCAAGAACTTCCTTCCGAGAACCCGACAGTTCAAGCTGAAAGCCAAGGGCTGGCGGAGCGGATCAAATCTCTTTCGGCCTGGGAGGGGGAGGTGGAGGCGCAGTATCGGGGCTCCGTCCCCGAGGGACGATTGGTGTCCCCCGCCTCCATCGTTCCTGGGACGTCCGCCGCGACCTTGAGGTTCCGGGACGCAGCCGGAAAAGAGCGCTCACTGGCCGTCCGGCTTGCCTGGAGCCAGCCCGCGTTGATGTTGACGCGCTCCGTCAAGAAGGGCGAAGTCCTGAAAGAATTCGATTTCGTCCTCCGCCAGATTCGGGTGAACAGGGCCGGGGTGTACGCTTCGAAGGCCTCGCAGGTCGTCGGCCGTTCGCTGAAAAAAAACCTCTCTCAGGGAGAGGCGGTCGTTCTCAGCCTGGTCGCCGACGTTCCGGCGGTCGAAAGAGGAAAGAACGTCACCATTGTCGTGCGAAGCGCGGGGTTGACGGTCCAGGCCAAGGGAGAGGCCCTGGAGAGCGGGGCCTTGGGCGACGTCATCAAAGTGCGCAACGTCGCCAGCAAGGCCATTGTGACGGCGGTGGTGGTGGCCGGCGATACGGTAGAGGTGGCGGTGCCTCGGTAAGCGCGCCCGGCTCCGGTCTACAGCAAGCTGGATAAAATCGCCGCCCGGCTGACGATACCCTCGAGCCGCCCCCGATCGTCGAGGACGGCCAGCGGAAAGGGCGTGTCGGACGCGACCCCGATGATATCGTTGATTACCATATTCTGCCCCACTTTCGGCACGTCGCGGGTGAGGACGGACGCCACCGAGGGGAGGTTGTCATGCCGGGCCTGGAGCGCGGCAGAGAGGGTGACGACGCCGATGAACTCCATTTTGCGCCCGATCACGTAGGCCGTCGAGACGTCGTTCTCGCTCATTTCCCGGATGGCGGTGACAGGATCGGCCTGTTCCCGAATGAGGCAGGACGGGGTGATCATGATGTGCCCCACGTTCAAGACCTTCGTTTTGTCGATGCTGCCCAGAAAATCTTTGACGTAGTCGTTGGCCGGAGAAAGAGCTAAGTCCGTGGGGGTCCCCAGCTGCTCGATCCGACCGTCGCGCATGATACCCACCGTGTCGCCCATCTTGAAGGCCTCGTTGATGTCGTGAGTGATGAAGACCACGGTTTTCCCCAGTTTTTTCTGTATCGAAAGCAGTTCGAACTGCATGTCGTGCCGGGCCAAAGGATCCAGGGCCGAAAAGGGCTCGTCCATCAACAGCAGGTCGGGATCGTTGCAGAGGGCCCGGGCGATCCCCACCCGCTGTTTCATGCCCCCCGAGAGATCGTCGACGGACCGGCGTTCCCAGCCCTCCAAGCCCACCAGCTCGATCATCTCCATGGCCTTCCGCTCGCGCTCGCCCTTGTCGACTCCTCGGATGTCCAGCCCGTAGGCCACGTTGCCGATGACGTCCCTGTGGCTCATCAGCCCGAAACTTTGGAACACCATGGATATTTTGGAGCGCCTCAACTGGTGCAGCTCTTGCTTGTTCATGTGGACCACGTCGCGCCCCTCGAAGAAAATTTGTCCCGAGGTCGGACGCTGGAGCATATTGATGCACCTCACCACCGTCGATTTGCCGCTGCCGGAGAGGCCGATCAGTGCGAAGATTTTTCCCCGCTCCACGTCGAAAGAGACGTCGTTCACCGCCAC
>JAISWV010000229.1 GCA_031270755.1 Synergistaceae bacterium | reverse complement strand
GTCAAAACTAGTGGACGCCGTAAGAGTCTAATCTCGATACCCACAGCTTTTCAAGAAAAAATCATCAAACTGTTTGGCTTGGTTTTGTGACCTGTGTATAATTCGATCGGGATTTTAAGAATATATGTTTAGCCTGAATAAAGTTATCGGCCCATGGCGAACAACACCACATCCACGACATCACCTTGCCTCAGTCGAGGAGTTCCGGCCGGAACGTCGATCAGACAGTTACAATTTGCGAGAGAAGAAAGCATCCCGGGAGAATGCTTTCTTCCAGGGAGGAAAACACGTTCCCCTTCAATACGGGCCCGCATAAAACGGCGAATTTCACTGGATTTGCCGAAATTATCCGCCATGATCCCCTTCGTTTTCAAGAGTCGGTATGTTTTCTCTCCCGCCAGCTTTCTCAGAACCGGTACAGCCAAAAGTTCAAAAGTAGCGTATGCCGCAAAGGGGTTTCCCGAAAGGCCGAGTAACAGCTTCCCGTCCTTTTCCAAAGCCATCACGGCCCCGCCGGGCTTGATCGCCACGCCATGAAAGAGAGTTTGCGCCTTCATCATCTCTCCAGCCTGCGGCATGTAATCATGGGCTCCTACCGATACTCCGCCCGTAACGACAAGCAAATCGCAATGCGATAAAAAGCTGCTCATCGCTTCGGAAAGCTCACGCGGATCATCGCGGAGAATGGTGCCGGAAAGGACTCGCGCTCCAAGCTCCTGGCCTCTTGATGAGAGAAGAATGCCGTTGCTGTCGTAAATTTTCCCAGGCTCCAACGCTGTTTCCGCCGCAAGAAGCTCGCTGCCGGTGGACAAAACATACATTGATGGGCGAGAAAACACGTTCACAGAACCTCTTCCCTGCCCGGCAAGGAGCCCCAGCCTTACGGCGTTCAGACGAACTCCCCCCTCCGTCAAGATTTGCCCGCTCCGAAAATCTTCGCCGCGAAAGCAGTAGTTTTCGTATTCTCCATGAGAACGAAATATCTGCACAAAGTCCTCTCCTTCATCGGTGTCCTCTTGCCGGACGACGCAGGTCGCGTTCAGAGGCAGCAGGGATCCAGTCATTACCTTGGCCGCCTCCCCACGTGCAATCGGGCCCATCGGCACATCCCCGGCGAAAATGCTCTGAGTCACTCGAAGCCTCGCCGGGGACTCCTTGCAGGCAGCAACAATGTCTCGATGGCTTACCGCGTACCCGTCCAGCGGTGAACGATCAAAGGGAGGCTGGTCGATGAGCGCCGCCATATCTTCAAAGGCAACACGTCCCAACGCCTCGGAAAGCGGCACATTTTCGCAGATACCACGGAAAATCGCGTTTTTCAGCAATAATTCTGTCGCGTATTCGAGCGAAATCAGCTTACTCCAATCCATTTTTCCCATTTTTCCCCTTTTTGCCGCTGTCGTCACAAGCAATGCTCTTCTCTCATTCTTTTTCGAGGTAAACCATTCCCACGTAATGATCGTTCTCGGTCTTTGCGGTGTAATGGGCCACCTTGTATCCCCCGTGCGTAATTTCTATCCGTATCGTCTTGTTTTTAGGCAGCCATTCCACTTCCCAGTCCCCAAAGTAATTGGTCTTCGTCTCCCAGGACTCTCCGGTTTCCTCGCAGGTCAGGCTGACCGCCGCGCCGATGCAGACCTCTTCTTCCTCTTCGGGGAGATACACCGTTCCCGCCAGAAACACGGTTGGCACGTTCAGGTGCACCACGTTGGTTTCCTGCCCCATCAGCGGTTCGAGCTGCGTGACCCTGCCCTCGGCGACACGCTTTGAAATCTCGCTGTCCGGGTCGTCCAGATCACCGAAAGTCAGAGCCTTGTTGGGGCAAGCTTCCACACAGCGGGGCACTTTCAGTTTGGGATCGCCCAGATGGGAAAGGTAGTTCGGGTCGTCCAGAAGTTCCGCGCACAAGGTGCATTTTTGAGGCAGGCTCAGTTCTTCGTTCCAATAAACCGCATGAATCGGGCAGGCGTCCACAATGGTCTTCTGTCCCTTGGCCTTTTCCCGATCGATGATGACGATCCCGTCGGGTCGTTTGTACACCGCCCCGTCCTTCGCCGCCTTCATGCACGCGGGGTCTTGGCAGTGAGAGCAAGGGGTGGGCACCGTCGCGGTCTTGATCCGGCGGGAGCTGTCGCCTCTTTCCCACTCCCGGATGTCCATCCAGAAATGACCCATCATGGGCTGCGGCGCCGAGAGCGCCGTGCCGTGCTCGCAGTGCTCGTCCTTGCAGGCGGTGAAACAGCAATAACAAGCCATGCACAACCGGGAATCGATCGCAATGCCCAACCTCATTTCACCGTCGCCTCCTTTTTCGACAGGAAGCGCCGGCGGATTTTTTTCTGGATGGAGGCAAAGCCGTGGCCTCTAATGATCTCCTCGCAGGTCTCAACTTGAGGATCCTCTGTCCGGGCCACCGCGTCCAGTTTGTGCTCGAAACCTTGGCCTTTCGGAATCGGACCTTCGTATTTGCAGACATCTATCAGGGCGGAGTTCGGCGCCATCCCAGGCACCTTGTCCCCGATCAGCCTGCCCGGCGTCAGGACGTTGACACAGCCTCCTATGTCCATGGAGGGCTCCCCCGGGTTCACAGGGTTGTAGATCCCCGAAGAGCCGTAGGCGTGGATCGTGTTTTCTTCCACCCTGAAGGTGATGCGGGCCACACACAGTACGCTGCCCCTTTCGTTGAACAGCAGCACTATGTCTCCCTCGTTTATTCCCTTTTCCGCGGCTTTCTTGGGATGGATTCTCGCGATCAGGTAGGGGTTCCCGTCGATGTATTTGCGGTTTTCCGGAATTTCCCAAATCCACGGCGTGGAGGAATTGTGCTGGGTGTGGTAGTCGAACCGGGGGTGAGGGGAAATCAAATGGAAGGGGTATTTTACGGTTCTGATGGAATGGTGCCCCTCCCAGCTGTGTTTGTACGAGGCGATGGGAGTACGGGCCTCGTCGTCCGGCGACCAGTGCAGCAGGGACTCGGAGACGAACTCGAACTTGCCTGTGAAGGTGCCCAGCTTCCCCTCTTCCTGAAACGGTTTGTGGTTTGGCGTGTCGCAGGGGTAGCCCTCCACGAACCAGCGAAATCCATAACGGCGCTCCCAGTTTTCCGGCACGCCCGCGATATAGTAGCCCTTTCGGGTGAAATCCTCCCAGCTGATTTTGTCTCTCAGGTCGGATTTCTCCCAGAAGCGTTTGCACCAGTCCACCTCCGTGCGTCCTTCCGTGTACTTCTCTCCCCAGCCCAGCTTTTCCGCCAGATGAGAAAATATCCAGTAATCCGAGCGCGACTCCCACAGGGGTTCAATTGCCTTGTCCTGGAACACCACGATCTGCCAATTGTTGCCGGTCTGGGAATGAGACTGATAGCCGCCGTTTCCGGAGTTGCACATTTCTCCGATGTCGCAGCGTTCCAAGTTGGTGCAGGCGGGCAGGATGACGTCCGCGAAACGGGCCTCGCCATGAAAATGAATGTCCTGGTTCACCACGAACTCCAGCTCCGGGTTTCTGTACATCCGCACCCATTTGTTGGTGTCCAGCATCGTTCCCATGAACGTGCCGCCGTAACGATAGAAGAGATGCACCTTGTTACAACCCGGTTCGGGGTAGATATGCCTGGTGAACTCCTGGTCTATGCCCCCGCCGCAAAAGCCCTCGCCGTACCACTCGTAGTGCCCGTCCAGTATCGCGTCGGGCAGGTTGGGCCGGTACAGCTTCTGCGTGACGCAGTTTACCGCAGTATGATCCGCCACGGGCTGATTGGCGATTTGCGCCAGAGGGTCGGAATAGCCCCCGAACCAGAAATTGTAATCCATGGGCGCTCCGGTGGTGCCTGCCCAGATGTTCTGCCCCGGTTTCCCCATCCCCTGCATGGCGAAGAGCTGAACCATCAGGCGGGCGAACTCCGTTCCGTTGGCGGTGCGGCAGACCCCTCCGAACCCGCCCCTCAGCCCAGAGCCGCCCATGGTTTTCGTGGAAGCCCAACGGCGGGCCAGCGCCTTGATGTCCGCCGCGGGAACGCCGGTCTCCGCCTCGGCCCACTTGGGGGTCTTGGGTTTACGGTCCACCCCCTTGCCCAAAATATGCTCCGCCCACTCGTCGAAACGGTGAGAGTGTTTTTCTATATATTCCTTGTCGTATGTCCCCTCGGTCAGCCAGACGTACGCGATGGCCTCGCAAAGGGCCGCGTCCGTTCCGGGGCGGGGGGCGATCCATTTGTCCGCCTGCTTCACCGCGGAAAAATTGTTGAAGGGGTCGATATAAATGAACTGCACGCCCATGTCCTTCAGCCAGTGCCGCCACATGGTGGACTCGTGAGCGGCGTATCCACCCCGGGTGCTGTCGGGGTCGTGAGACCACATGATCATGGTCTCCACGTTTTGCAGCGCATCCTCCAGGAGGTCAAAGGCCTCGGTCCCCCCCAACCGCCAGTAATAGCCGTAGGTGTGGGGGGCCCCCCAAGTGAAGCCCTCCCAGGAGTCCGGATTGTCCAAAATCTGCGTGTAGCCCAGCATTCTGAAAAAACGCGCAAAGGCGCTCAACTTGTACCCCAGCAGCCCCCAACTGTGATGAGAACTCGTAATCGCCGTCACCGATTCTTTGCCATAGGTGCCCTGCACCCGATTGATTTCCCGTGCCACCAAGCTCAGGGCCTCGTCCCATGTGGCGCGGCGGTAGCCGGACTTGCCCCGGTTTTCCGTGTTCCGGTTCCGCCCGTCCGGGGTTTCCACGAAATCCTCCCGGATCATGGGATAACGCATTCGATCATAAGAGTACGCCCGATTTTTTTCCGTCAACGCGATAAACGCGGCCGTGGACTTGCGATAGGGTGTGTATTCCTTTCCCCTGGCCTTGATGACCCACCCCGGAGGGTCGTCTTTATCGAAAATGATCGGCCGGATCCGTCGAATCACGCCGTCTTCCGTATGAATCGCCACGGGGCCGCCGACGCAGATGCTGTAGGTTATTTTTTCAGCCAATATGCTTCCCTCCCACTCTTGTTCATGTAATTACCCCGCTTCCACCATTTGATCCGCGTAGTCCGAGGCGGGGTGAATTTTGATCATGGGGCCGACCATGTTGCCGTCGGCTATCTCGAAACATCGAAGGTTGTAGACTTCGGACAGCACGACCTTCAGCAGTTTTCCGTCCGGCCCCCGGTACAGCCCGTTCAGCTTGAAACGATGCTGAACCATAGCGCCGTCCGGCACAAAACCCACCCGGCGGTAACTGGGTTGTTTTCCGAATTTTTCGTAACGGATTTCTCCGATGCTTTTCCAATCCTCCAGACCCTCCAGAACGGTTCGCATTGCTTTCATGTCCGCCTCGTCGGGCGTTCCTTGGCCGCCGAGCCCTTCGTACCATGCCTGCAGCGGGCAAACGACGTCGCCGGGGTAATCGTCGAGATAGCGTTTCAGCATTTCCTGAAAAAGCGCGGGACTTCCGGCGTCAAATTCAGGCAACTTTCATCACCTCCTGACCTGAAAATCGGGGGGATGGACCCTCCACCCCCCGAAGCTGGAATGCTTGCGAAAAATCAGCTCCAGAACGCCTGCACTTCTTTTGCCAGTTCTTCGCTGAAAATCGCTCCCACAGCCTTGGCCGCGTCCAGGGCCAGCACCAGAGTGAATATGGCGAAAGCCGCGCACTCCAGGGCCATGAAAGGCCAGAAGGGAATCAACAGCGTCCCCGTGCTGCTTTTGTCGGCGATCATTTTGAAGGTCTGCTGGAAGGTGGCGGCGGTGGCGAACCCCATGACGCCGGCGGAGAGGATCGACGTGAAGCCGAAGCAGGCGAAACGCGGCAGGGGAGGCATCATGCCCACGAACATGGTCACGTGCACATGGCCGTGTTCGACCTGGGCATAGGACCATGAAGAAAAAACCAAAATCGTCATCCCCAGCGTAACGATGTCGAAACCGCCGGTGATGGGCCTGTTGAACAAGAGCCGAAGCAGCACGTCCACGGTCATCAGCCCCATGATGACCACCAGCGC
>JAISWV010000198.1 GCA_031270755.1 Synergistaceae bacterium | reverse complement strand
ATGGCAGAGACAGTCGCCGAAATGGGCGATAGTGGGTGTTCGTTTCACCGAAACGGGATAGGCTCCGAGCTATTCCCTGGCCGCCGTTTGCCGTTTTGCAATGGCAGCGGCGGCTTTTTGCGAATTTAAGAGCATGAAGCCCACTCGAAACTCCCAGGGATCAGTGGATTCGACACCCCTCAATTTTCAGTCCGGAGGCGGCGGGGCGGTCCAGAACCACCGTCGCGAAAGGATGGAGCTGCAAGGCGGAAGCTGGGACCTCCGGGGTTATCGGGCCCTGGAGGGCCGCGCGAACGATTTCCGCCTTGGATTCTCCCCTTGCCAAAAGCAACAAGCTGCGGGCGTTCATGATTCCTTTGACGCCCAAGGTCGCTCCTTGAGCCGGAACTTTGTCGATGCCTCCCCAGAAGGCGGCCTTGTCCGCCCGGCTGGAGGCCGAAAACGAAATGACAGCCGCTTCCATCTCCCAGGGCGTTCCCGGGTCGTTGAAACCGATGTGTCCGTCTTTGCCGATGCCCAAAATCTGCAGCCTCAAGCCTCCGGTTTCGCCGATCTCCCTCAGGACTCGCCGGACGTCTTCCTTCGGGTCGGGGGCATTGGACCGAAAACAGATCTCCCTTCCCGGACGAATGAAATCGTAGAGTTGTGTTTTCATCCGAGACAAGCAGGTTTTAGGGTTGTCAGGAGGAACCCCGAGGTACTCGTCCACGTTGAATACAACGAGTCCCGGCATGTCCCTCTTTTCGAAACGACGGGTCAGCAGTTCGTAAACCGGCGGCGTCGTGGTGCCCGTCGCAAAGCCCACCACTCCAGGAGAATCCGAGAGGATGTGCTCTTCCACCATGTCTGCCGCGGTCTCCGCGAATTTGTTCGTGTCGACGGTCACGATTCTCATGCGCCTTGTCCCTTCGGGCAGGGCCCCGTCATTCGGTAAGGTTCCGTCAGCTTCAGAGCGATCCGGTCGCCCGCCTCCATGATTTTCGCTATATCGTCGTCCGGGCTGCCGAAGCCGCGCAGAAACTCATCCAGATCCGTCATGTTCACGGACCTCCGTCCCCGCAGTTCGGAAAGCTGCGCTGCGTTGATGACGCGGATGGTTTTGGCGCAAGTGACGGCGTCCAGAAGGGAGGGAACCTTCAGCTCGACGCTGCGCACGAAGCTCTGAATTTCGTCGCGGAACGAAAGGGTTTCCGAGCGGTAGCTCTGGATGGGAATCCGCCTTTCGCCGAACCCGTAGCGATGGGCGACGATGTATTCCCGGTCTTCTTCGTCGAAGCAGCCGGTGATCCGGCCTTCGCTCCCCTCGACCATCAACCAGCCCCGGACATCGCTGCCGTTTTCGGCCAAGTCCGGCCAAGACCAGGTCGATTCGATAAAAATCGATACCCAATCTCCATTGCCGGGGTTGCGATAGAGCACCTTGAAGTGGGCGTCGTCGTCCGTCTCGATGTTGCAGAGGCGGCCTCCCACCAAACGGGTGCGATCCTTCACTCCGATGCGGACAGACCGGACCTCCTCGGGTTCCTGCTCGAATCCGATCAAGAACCACGAACCCGCCACGGCATGGGATCCGTAGTCCAGAATGGCGCCGCCTCCGGCCAGGGGGTCGAAAAACCACTCGCTTCGGGCGGAGGAGGCGGTTCCTCTCGTGAGCCAGACGCCGACGGGTTCCCCGATGATGCCGGACCCCACCATGTTTTTATAATGTTGGTAACGCGGAAGGAAAACATTGTCGTCGTTAAGCTGGTAGAGCGCTTTGGAACGGGCTGCCGCCCGGACGACGGCCTCGGCCTCCAATCCGTTGCGGGCCATGGGCTTTTCGCTCATGACGTGGACCCCGGCCGAAAGTGCCTGTATGGAGTAGCTCGCGTGCCAGCGGGAAGGGGAACAGTTATCGACGATATCCACTTTCGAGAAAAGCTCTTCGGGCGTATCGCAGATATCCACGTTCCAGTCCACTTTCAGCCCGGCCTCGTCCATTTTTTTGAGGTAGGTTTGCCGCGCCCTCTCGGCCGAGCTCCGCGTCGGATTGAAAAGCGCCGTGCACCGAACCCGGTCGCGCAAGTCCACGTAGGCCGGAATATGAGCCTCCGTAAAAATGTTCCCCGTGCCCACAGCACCCACTCTAAAAATCGTCTTCACTTTTTTTACCCTCTTTCGTCTTTTCTGCTTTCGTCTTCCGCATATTCAAAAAATGTTTCAAGGCCCCCGCCAAACCGGCTCGATTGCCCAACTGGGCGGCGCGAACGTCCACGTTTTCCCGGAAATGGGCGGCAATCGTCCCGTCGAGGACTCGGTCGATTCGGGGGAGCAGAAAATCCATGGACCCCGCGATCCCTCCTCCAAGGACGAGGACGTCCGGAGCGAGAACAGCCAGCAGCGCCGCGATGCCCTGCGCCAAATAAAAGCACAGTTCGTCGACAGCCTGAAGAGCCGCCTGGTCTCCTTCTTGCGCGCGCTCCAGCACGACCCGGCCGTTCAGTCCGGACAGGGAGTCCGGAGGTATCCCGGCGAGCCTGGCGTACCGAAACGCCAAAGAGAGCGTCGATGCCCGCTGTTCCCAGTTGGAGGGGAAAAACGGAATATGCCCCACCTCCATGGCGTTGAACCGGGTCCCGCGGTATAGCCGTCCGCCGATCATGAAAGCTCCGCCGATTCCAGTCCCCACCGTTATACAAGCCGCGTTTTGAAACCCCCTGGCCGCTCCGAGCCAATGTTCGCCCAATAGAGCGCAGTTGACGTCGTTTTCGACTTCCACGGGAAGCGCCGTCCGCTCTTGAAGCAGCGCCCGCAGTGGCGTTTTTCCGTAGTTTTTGATGGCTTCGCTTCCCGGAAGAATTTCCCCCCGCCACGGGTCCACGATACCCGTGGTGGAAACGCAAAACCCACGAAACCCACGAAACTCACGAAAAATGCCGGGGACGCCGTCGATTTGTACCGGCGCGAAATTCTCCGCGATACCCGTCAAGAGATCCAGCAAATCCGCCGCTTCTTGCGGCGTCGGTTGTTCGCGGTCCAGCAAAATCGTACCGTCTTCGGCCAAAATTCCCGCTTTTACCGCTGTTCCTCCTATATCCACGCAGAGATAGCGCTCAGGGGCTTCCACGTCAGAAACCCCATCGATTGACGTGCGCTCGAAGCGCCGCTCGGCCCGCGATATACCCGCCGCAGGCCGTCACGGGAAAGAGGCGTTCGTTGAGCAGAGGATCGTCTCGCATCGGAGAGAATACGCTCATGATCCTTTCCCCTTCTCGTTTGCTTTTCCACGAATTTCTTTCCCCTGAATTTCTTCCGTCAGCTTTCGAGCGATCCGCGCGGCGTCCGAGCGGCGTGAATGCCCGATCATCGCGCTGGTCAATACAGCGACTGTCACCAAATAGGGGACCATCAAAACAAATTGTGCCGGAATTCCCGTCGACTGCAGCCGAATGGCGATAGAGTCGCTGAGTCCAAAGACCAAGCAGCCCAAAAAGGCGTAGATAGGGTTGCCTCCGCCGAAGTTGGCGGCGGCCAAAGCCATAAAACCCCGTCCGTTGGTCATGTTTTCCACGAACATGGAGCTGTATCCCATGGAAAGATGCGCCCCGGCAATTCCGGCGAACACGCCGGACAGGAGGATCGCTCTCATCTTCACCCGGTAAACGTCGATACCCGCGCTTCGGGCCGCGGGCTCGTGGAGACCGACACTGCGCAGCCGGAGTCCTGCCGCTGTCCGATAAAGTACGTACCATACCCCCAACACCAACAAAGGCGCCAAAAGCTCGAACAGGGAATAGCCGGAAAAAAGGCTGGCGGTGACGGGGTTTCTTTCGGCCAGGCTCAATCGCAGAATCGGAAGCGTCACGGGTTTGTCCACCAAAAGAGCGCCCGAGACGTTGAACATCTGTTGAAGCAAAAAACGCGTCCCGCCCAGCGCCAGCATGTTCATGGCAAAGCCGATGACGAAAATGTGCGTATTGTGCTTCAAATGCACGATGCCGATCGCGGCGGAGACCACGACCCCCGCCACAACGCTTGCCGCGACGCCCCACAACCAATTTCCAGAGACCCAAGCGGAGACGAAGCCGAAGTAAGCGCCGAAAAGCATGATTCCCTCGATACCGATGTTGGTGATGCCCCCTTGACGGCTGATGACAGCCGCCAACGTCGCCAAGACCACCGGCGTGGACATGCGCAGAGTGGCGTGAACCAGGGAATAGGTGACGATATTGCTCAGTGTCTCCATTATTCACGCGTCACCTCGCTTTTTCCTCGCTTTTTCGTCTTGGGAAGTGGAAGTGGAAGCGGAAGCGAAACAAGTTGTCCATAGAGAGGAAGATGATCAGAATGGCGATAATGGTGTCAATCAACGCTTTAGGGACGCCTGTGAACCGCTCCATCCCCAACGCGCCGGTTTTGAGGGCGGCAATCATGAAAGAGTAAACGGGAAGGAGCCACAGGTTGTTTTTGGAGATCAGGGCGGCCAGCATACCGTCGAAAGCCAGCCAGCCGGAAAATCCATCGATGATGTTACCGTAGACCCCCATCGTCTCGACGGAACCGGCGAAGCCTCCGACGGCTCCCGAAAGCGCTGTCGCCAGGACGACAACCCGTCGGCTGTCGATGCCCATGTAGTCTGTAAAAAATGGATTTGCGCCCGTCGAGCGCATTTTGAAACCCAGCCGTGTTTTTCGAATGATCCAGAAAACAGCGGCGTAAAGAGCCAGGGCTATGAAAAGCCCTGAATTCGCGCGGCTCGGCGGCATGAGGCGGGAAAGCGCGGCCGAGGGGAGGATAGGCATGGTCTGCGATGCGGCCGATTTTGCCGACCAGGGGTTCACGATCATGAAACCGGCGAACTGGATGGCCACGTAGTTGAACATGATCGTGCTGCACGACTCGTTGACCTGCCAGTATACGCGCAGGACGCCCGGTATCGCCGCCCAGACGGAACCCGCCAGAACCCCCGCGAAAAAGCACGAAGGAATGTGAAAATACCACGGCAGCCCTGTTATCAAAAACCCGGCTCCGGCGGAGAAGAGGGCCCCCATGTAGAAACAGCCCTCCACCCCGATATTGAAATAACGCACCTGGGAGGTGATACAGAAGGCCAGCCCCGTGAGCAGGATGGGAACCCATTTTTGCAGGGTGGTCCCCAAGCTCAGCCGCCCCACGAAGGCCCCGCGGAAAAGCTCTCGAAGCGCTTCTTGGGGGTCATGCCCTAAGAGGGCCACGACGATGGCCCCTAAAACGAAGGGAAGCAGCAGAGAGAAAATGAAGTTGAAAATAGAAGTGAAGTTGAAAATGGAAGCCGGATTTATCCGCTTCACGATTGTGCTCCTCCCATCATCGCGAGCCCCAGGCTCTCGATATTCACATTCTCGTTGACGAGTTCGCTCGTAATACGCCCTTTGTACAGGGTGACGATGCGATCCGACATCGTCAAGATTTCGTCGAGATCGGTGCTGACCAACAAAATGGAAACGCCCCGAGCTTTGGCCTGATTCAAGGTGTCGCGAATCGCCTGTATGGCCCCCACGTCCACGCCTCTCGTGGGCTGACAAGCGATCAAAAAACCTTTTTCGGCATCGATTTCTCGAGCCACCACTATTTTTTGAGCGTTGCCTCCCGACAAAGCGGCAACTCGAACTTCCGGAGCGGCCGGCCGGATATCGAACGTTTCGATCAGGTTTTTTGCGTACCCGAGAATAGCTCCTTTTCGTAAAATACCCCAGCCGCCAAAACGAGGCTCATCGATGCGAGCCGCAAAAAGATTTTCGGCCGCGGTAAAATCTTTGTTCAGTCCCCTGACGTTACGGTCTTCGGGGATGTGGCCAAGTCCGGCGGCACGGATCGCCCTGGGTTTTTCCCCAACGATGTTTCGGCCGAAAAGACGCGCCGTGCCTCCTTGAATTTTACGCAGCCCCGTCAAAGCCTCGATCAGCTCGGACTGACCGTTGCCGTCCACCCCCGCTATGCCCAGAACTTCGCCTCTGCGAATGCTGAAAGAAACGTCCCGCAAAGTTGAAAGCTCCCGGTCTGACGCCACATAAAGGTGTTCCACCGAAAACACCGTCTCGGTGGACGCGGCGCGAACCCGGGGCTTGTCGCCGGGAACTTCGCGCCCCACCATGAGGCTTGCGAGTTCCGCCGGGTTCGTGTCTTTTTTGTTCAGGGTGGTGACGTACTTTCCAGCCCTCATGACAGTGATTCGGTCGCCAATTTCCATGATCTCTCCCAGTTTGTGGGAGATGAAAACGATCGTCTTCCCTCCGTCGCGCATGGTCCGCAAAATAGAAAAAAGCTGCTCCGTCTCCTGGGGGGTCAGGACGGCGGTAGGTTCGTCCAAGATCAAAAGTTCCGCTCCCCGGTAAAGGGTCTTTATAATCTCCACCCGCTGCGCCGTCCCCACCGAGATGGTTTTGACCGTCCTTCCGAGAGGCACGTCGAGGCCGTAATCTTCAATATATCGGCCGATATTTTCCTCCGCGCGCGAAAAATCGAGACGTCCTCCGCGCAAAGTGGGCTCGAAACCCAAAATGACGTTCTCCAGCACGGTGAGTTCGTTGACCAGCATGAATTCCTGATGAACCATGCCGATGCCCATTCGTATGGCCTCTTTCGTGCTGTAGCCGGGAGCGGAAAAAACGTTTCCTCCGACGCTTATCGTCCCGCTGTCGAGGGGATACATACCGTAAAGGAGGCGCATGAGTGTAGATTTCCCCGCTCCGTTTTCCCCGATCAGAGCGTGGATTTCTCCTGCCTGAATGTCGATTCTGCCTCCGTCGACGGCTTTGACGTGGGGAAATTGCTTGTGAATGTTCCTCATTTGCACGACAGGATCCATGAGAATGCCTTTCACTTCGTGATCTAGGGCGGAAGATCGTCAATTTCCGGTCTTCCGCCCAATCGGCAAGCGGTCTCCGCGTTCAGCGGACGCCAGGAAATTCGTCGACTTTGATTTTGCCTTCGGTGATCTCCTTGGCGAGCTCCTGGCATCGATCCACTATATTCTGCGGAAATTTGTCCTTCCAAAACTCTTTGAACACGGCGAAATCCGTCAGCCCCACTCCGCCCTTCGCCACATCCAGGTACAGTCTTCCGCCTCCCTGATAAGTGCCTTCGACCACGGATTTGATGAACAGGTAAGCCGCCATGTCCACGTTTTTCAGCATGGAGGTCAAAACATAGCCCGGTTTGAGGTTATCTTGATCGAGGTCGACGCCAATGGCAAACTTCTTTTGCTCCGCCGCCGCGTCCAAAATTCCGATACCCGTCGCCGAGGCCACGTTCATGACAATGTCCGCGCCCTGCTCGTACTGGGAAAGAGCCAGCTCTTTCCCCTTGAGAGGGTCGGTGAAGCTTCCCGCGAAGGCCTGAAGAATTTTGACCTCCGGGTCGATGTAGGCCGCGCCTTGTTTGAAGCCGCCGTAAAAATCGTTGATAAGAGGCGTCTCGATACCGGAAATCCATCCGATGATCTTCTCCGCGTTCACGCCGTCGATCTGGGTCTGAGTGGTGAACATGGCCGCCGCGGCTCCCGCCAAGAAAGATCCTTCGTTGGCGGCAAAAAGAGTGGAATACACATTTTTAGGGTTGTCTGGAAGGCTGAAATCGATGATTGCGAATTTTTGATCGGGATACTCCGGAATAACCTTCGAAGCTGCCTGTTTTTGCTGCCCAGAAAGGATGATCACCAAGTCGTAACCGCCCTCCGCGGCGGATAGGTTGTTCGACTCGAAGTCGGCAGGCGAGGCAGCCTGTAAAATTTTCACCTCGACGCCAAATTCGGCCACCGCTCTGTCGATACCCACTTTACAGGAGTCGTTATAAGATTTGTCGCCCAGCATCCCGGGAAGGGTGACGATAAAACGAGGCTTTTTCGCCTCCGCCGCCCAAGACCCGCCCGCACATACAAGACCCGCCACCAACAACATTGCCGTCAGACATAGAAACTTCCTGCTCACTTCACTATCCCCTTTCGTTGTATTTTTTCATGTCTTCGTCGGGCATTTTCCCCACGAAACTGTAAGAATATCGGCTTCCCACGTAATAAGTTCTTATGTACTCCACAATCCGGCCATCGGCGAGGTATGTTTTGTGCACGTTCAGCAGCAAGGCTTCGTCCCGTATTCCCAGATGCGTTCTTTGTTCTTCCGTCGGCAAGGTGGCCGTCATTTCGCCCTCCAGATAACTTATCTTCAGTCCCATAGTTTTCAGGTAGGCGTAGAACGATTTTTCCAAACAGCCGATGTCGATCATGGGAACGCAACTACCGGACACCCAAGTGTAACTTATCGCGATGGGCAGGTCATTGCCCGTCCGGAGACGGGTAAAGCAGTGAATGAAATCGTCTTCGGAAAGCTGCAGATGAGCGGCGATATCCGGGATGTCCCCTCCTCTTTTCACATGATAGTCGATGAGCTTCGACCCTGCCTTGAGCCCCTGCGAGAGCATGTCGTCGGTAAAACTCTGTCCCAGGGCGGAGCGCTTCGTGACGTGCAAATTGCTCACGAAACTTCCTTTTCCCGGGATACGATGGATATACCCGCCTTTTACAAGGTTGGATATGGCCTTGTTGGCCGTCATCCGACTGACACCATACTTCTCGCAGAGCTGTTCTTCGGTCATGATCCGATCGTCGGGGTTCAGGTTTTTCAAAAGAATCGCATCTCTGATCTCTTTTTCGATCCGGAGATACTTCGCCATACTTCCGCCCATACGGCTCACATCCATCTTTATATATACAAAATATATACAAATTAATTTGCAAAGCTAAAGGAACGACATAAAGAAATGATACACTATGAACGGGAGATGTCAATATTTATGGTCAACATTGTCTATACATTATGTTTTATGCCTTATGTTTTATGCTTTGAAGGTTTCGATGGGGGCTTCTTCAAACTCGGATTTTCGTTGAACACCATTTCTTTCATACGCGATCTGCGAATCCATTGTGACGCGCGTGGCGGCGCTGTACGGCAAGCAGGGCCAGGGTGAAGGCGGGGATTTACTTCTGTGGGGCGTCAAACGTCCTGAGTCGGATCTCTCCGTTGTCGTAGACGAAAGACACGAATTTGAACGCTTCCTTCACTTTATAGACAGCGTCCCGGATCGTGATGTTCACCCCGGGGTAGCAAATATCCCGAACTCGGACTGTTCCTTTGGCTTTTGTAAGTTCCAGGCACTCTTCCAGCTCTTTCAACTCCTTTGTCATGGAGAAGAGAACCGCCTGCATTTGAAATTTGGTCTTCATGGCGGAAATTTTCTGTTCCAGCCCTTTCTGGGTCAGTGTTTTTTTCATCTCCAGGTTCTTCAAAAAGGTCAGGTCATTGTTCAGTTTCGCGATATTGTCTCCGTATCGAGGAATCAGGTTTTGCAGCTCCTGGCGCCGCTTTGCGCGCTCGCTGGAGATGCCGACGACGACTTCCGTCTTCGTGCCCATTTCGCTTCCCAGAATCTGACAGACGACCTCGATTCCGGCAAGGAGCTTCCCCCCCGCAATCTGAGATTTCCGGCCGCCCATCACGTTCACGGACTGGTTGGCTCCCGCGTCGCTG
>JAISWV010000183.1 GCA_031270755.1 Synergistaceae bacterium | reverse complement strand
GCCGGTTCTGACGGGCACCACGGATACCGCTCTCGAGGTGTACGCGGCCGGCGCGGTCCATGAGGGCGACGCCACAGTCAAGCTGGCGACGGCTGGGCGTATCTGCCCTATAACGACCCATCCCATCAAAAGTCCTCATTTTTTCAATTACAAACACGTTGTCGATGGCCTCTGGTATCCGGGAACAGGTACGCGCACCTGCGCGGCCTCGTACAAATGGTACAAAGAGCAGTTTGGCGGCCTTGAAGACCTGGAAGCTTCCCAGACGGACAGAACGGCGTTTCAACTGCTGGACGAAGGTGCCGCCAAAACGCCTGCAGGCTGCGACAATCTCTTCTTTCACCCCTATCTTCTGGGGGAAATGTCCCCGTACCAGGACGCCGCTTTACGCGCCAGCTTTGTCGGAGCGTCGAGCCGGCACGGCAAGGGGCACTTCAGCCGCGCCGTGATGGAGGGCGTTGGTTATTCAATGAAAGACTGCCTCGAAGAAATTCTCAAACATGACGTAACCCTGAACGGGTGCCGCATTATCGGCGGCGGCGCCAAAAGCCCTCTTTGGCGGCAGATTGTGGCCGATATGTTCGATATGCCGCTCACTTATTCCCCTTTTAACGATTCGTCACTGGGCGCGGCTATGCTGGCCGCGGTGACGGCTGGAATTTTCGTAGATCCTTTTGACGGCGTGGGAAAATGCCTGAAAGCACAAGCCGTCGTCTATCCGATTCCTGAAAACGTGAAAATTTACGAAAGAGGATTCCGAGTCTATAAGGAAATCCAACAGGGATTGGCGGAGATTTACCATCGTATTTCTCGACGGGAGTAACGCGCATGAGCATCGTGGCGCTGGTCAAACTGGTAGCGGAGCTGAAGAATACGCCGTTTGAAACACCTCGTGGGAGCGTGCGTCTCACGAATGGGGGTTTCAATGGAGGTTTTGCCATGAACCCGACCGACGCCTGCGCTTTGGAGACGGCTCTGCGGCTGAAACGGCGATATGGAGAGGTGACGGTGTTCACGATGGGGCCGCCGGCGGCGCGGGAAGTGCTTCAACAATGTTATGCCGTGGGCGCCGATCATTGCATACATCTTTGTGACAGCCAGTTCGCCGGCTCCGACACTTTGGCGACGGCTCGCGTTATAGCCGCGGCCATCCGGCGTTTGAAAGCCGTCGATCTCGTTCTGTGCGGCCGCCGGACTTCCGACAGTGAAACCGGCCACATCCCGGCGCAATTGAGCGTTTTGCTGGAAATTCCCTGCGTACCGGACGTGACGGCTGTGGAAACAAAAGGAGGCAATTTGCTGGTAACGGCGTTGTCTGAAGCCGGAACACGGCAATTCTCGATAAAACCACCGGCGTTGCTGGCGGTGTGCGATAACGTCGATATCCCTCGTTTGCCGACGATCCAAGGGCTGCGGCTTGCCCGCGCAAAAGAGGCGCGGCAGTGGGACAACACGATTCTGCGGCTCGACCCGAACGAAGTGGGAACAGAAGGCTCTTGCACCGCAGTCGTCGGGATGGAGAAAATCGTTTTACCTTTGCGCCGGCTTCACCTGAGAACCGATGTGGATGATCTCTTGGAGGACGTCTTGACCTATGCGCATTCTTCAAAGGCGGGAAAAAATTCATGAGAGGGGGGCGGGAGATCTGGACAATTCTTACGGACACCGGGCAGCAGGCCCTTGGTCTCGTGTCGGAGGCGAGGGCGCTCGGAGAAGAAGCAGGCCTGCGTTGTTGCGTGGTGCTGGTGACAGCGGACGAGGTTGGGGAACTGGCCGCATTGGTCGGAGCCGGATGCCAAAAGCTTGTTCACCTCGAAGCCGAGGGGCGGGAGATAGTTTTCTACCGTCCGATCGCCGGGACCTTGGCTTCTTTGGCGCGAGAGCGGGAACCCCGTGTGATTTTGCTGTTGTCTTCCTTGTTCGGGCGCGCGGTGGCCCCGCGTCTTGCCGCCGAATTGCAAACCGGTGTCACCGCGGACTGTACGGCGCTTTCGATGTCGAGGGAAGGACAGTTGCGTCAAATTCGCCCCACATTCGCGGGATGTTTCAACGCGGCTGTAATCTGCAGGAGAACGCCGGCTATCGCCTCGGTTCGCCCGGGAGTTTTCACAGCCCGTCTTTATCCGAAGTGCGCGCTGTCCGTTGAAACTGTAAAACTGCAAGGGCAGCCGGATGTTTTCACCTTGGTGCAAAAAGTCGGTGAAGGAGCCGATACAATCGGCCTGGCGCGTGCCTCGGTCATTTTCGCGGGAGGGCTCGGGCTCGGAAGCCGGCAGAATTATGAAGAGCTTTGCCGGTTCGCTTTTCTAACAGGGGCCACACCCGCGGCTTCACGCGGAGCCGTGGCTGCGGGGTGGGCGCCGTACAGCGCTCAGGTAGGGCAGACGGGGGCTGTCGTTCGCCCGAGGCTGTACGTGGCTTTTGGCATTTCGGGAAGCGTTCAGCACCTCAGCGGGATGTCGGGGGCGGAAAGGATCGTGGCGGTCAATACGGATTCCCGTGCGCCCATTTTCAGCATCAGCGACGCGGCGATGGTGGCGGATTGCAACCGAGTGATCGAGGCGGGGATACAGAAATTCAGCAGAGAGGGGCTTTCATGATGACAACGAATTTTAAAAGAAATTATGTCCCAAAGAGCGGCTTCACCAAGGTAAGTAAAATCGGGGAGAGTTCTTTGAAAATGTTGGAGTTCGGGATCGTCGAGCTCAAAAACGGCGAGGTCTGCGATTTCGATACCGAAGAAACCGAGGCGGCGTTCGTCATCCTGGGTGGACGCTGCAGCGTCCGGTCGGGCGGCGTTGCATGGGAGAATATCGGCGTACGGAGAACCGTCTTCGAGGGCAAGGCGACGTCTTTTTACTTCGGCAGGCATACGAAGGTCCAAATAAGTACGGACTGGAACGTCAAAATCGCCGTCGTTCAATCTCCCGTGAAAGAGGACACAAAACCTTTTTTGATCCCTCCCGAAAACGTGCGGAGCGTGCTCCTGGGACAGCAGCCCTGGGAACGGGACACCCATTTCATTTTTGACGGCAGCACCCCCACCAAACGTTTTTGCATAGGAGAAGCGTTTGTAACGCCAGGCAACTGGGCCGGGTTCCCTCCGCACAAGCACGACACGGACAACATGCCCGCGGAGGGCGTTCTCGAGGAGATCTATTATTTCCTTTTCCACCCACAGACGGGTTTTGGCATTCAATACGTGTACACCAAAGACGGCGAATTTGACGTTGCCTATCCCGTGAAGAGCGACGATCTGGTGGAGATGCCGAAAGGCTATCACACCACGGTCACGGCACCGGGCTACAACTCCTATTTTTTGTGGCTGATGGCGGGGGACAACAAAGGATTTTA
>JAISWV010000181.1 GCA_031270755.1 Synergistaceae bacterium | reverse complement strand
GAAGACGACGATGAAGGTGACGAAAACGACGATGGAGACGACGAAGAAAGCGGATTCCAAGACGAAAACAAAGGCGGATAAAACAGAACGCGTTCTGCCGCCGTCCATTTCCTCGGATCTTTTATCGGAGACCGCTCGAATGCTGGAGAACGGTTCTTCATGGATTTTATTTTCCCACCTCAAGCTGGACGGAGACGCCCTGGGAACGGCAACGGCACTTTTCGAGGCGGGCGTGTCGCTTTTGGGCAAACGAGTGCGGTGGATGGGGCCCGACCCCGTTCCTCCCGCCTATTTCTTTTTGCCCCACACGGACGAGTACGTAGCCCGGAAGGAGTACTGCTTCGACAGTAAAGACGACCTCTATGTCTTTTTGGACTCGGCCAACGAAGAGCGCGGAGTGAAGGGCCTTCAGAATCGATCGCCGGAAACGGTGGTGTTGAATATCGACCACCACAGGGACAATTCCCGGTTTGGAACGCTGAATTGCGTGGATCCCAGCGTGTCTTCGACGTCGGAGCTTTTGTGGCACATCATGACGACGGCCGGGTGGGGCATTACGCCCCGTATCGCCGAGTGTCTTTACACCGGCATTATCGCCGATACGGGAGGATTTACCTTCAGCAACACCACCCCGACGACGCATCGCGTGGCCGCGGACCTGCTGAATCGAGGCGTGGACCCCACGAGAATCAACTCCTCTATGCATCAAAACCGATCCGTCGAGGGAATGCATCTCTGGGGAGCCGCGCTTTCTCATATATGTTGTTGGGGCGACGAATTCCAGTTCGCCATGTCGTGGCTGGCCCGGGAAGATTTCGAATCGACCCGGGCTATCCCGTCGGACACGGAGATGCTGGTCAACCAGATGCTCCTTATCCGGGGAGTCCGTTTTGCCGTTTTGCTCACGGAGGACGAGGGGGAAGTGAAGGTGAGTTTTCGCTCGAAAGAGGGGATCGTCACCGCCTCTTCCGTCGCTCACACTCTGGGAGGGGGAGGACATCCCCGCGCGTCGGGAGCCCGTATGCCCCTGCCTCTGGAGAAAGCCATCCAGACCGTCCGGGAAGTCGTGGAGAACGTCTATGCCGAATGGCTTTCTGCTGGTCGATAAACCGGTGGGACTCAGAAGCGCCGAGTGCGTCGCCCGCGTCAAACGGCTCTTGGATAAAGGCAACTTAGATAAAGACAAGCGGGTAGGGCACGCCGGAACTCTGGACTCGACGGCATCGGGGCTTCTGCTTGTACTTCTGGGAACGGCGACGCGTCTGTCGGATTACGTCATGAAGCTGCCCAAAAATTACGAGACGACCATCAGGTTGGGAATCTCCACCGATACCTGCGACGCGTCGGGGCAGGCCGTGTTTTGCGGCGACGCGGCCAAGGTGGATGAGCACGCTTTCGACCGTGTCCTGTGTTCTTTTTGGGGAACGCGGATGCAGCGCCCTCCCGAGATATCCGCCTTGAAGGTGAACGGCCGCGCGTCGCACAAAATGGCTCGGGAAGGCCAAGCGCCGGGGTTGCTTTCCCGCCCCGTCGCCATAACGTCCGTGACGCGCCGCTCACCTTTGGCAAACGGGAGGGTCGAGATCTCCGTAACCTGCGGCAAAGGCACTTACATACGGGCTCTCGCCCGAGACATTGGAACCGCCCTTGGCTGCGGAGCTCACGTGGAAGAACTGCGCCGCCTCTCCATAGGCCCTTTTCGCAGCGACGCCTGCGCCTGCGATATGGAAGACGCCGAAAAAGGACATGTGGAGAGACACATACGCCCTTTGCGGGAAATGGGATCATCGTTTCATCGTTTCGTTTTGACGGATGATGCCGAACGCCGTTTGGCCAACGGCCTCTGTGTTCCTCTGACGGAGGCGGGACGTTATCTTCCTGGAACGGTGGAGCTGCGTCACGGATTATGGGTCGAGGGGAAAAAGATGATCGGTTTTGCCGATATCGTAAAAGGCGATGTCCTATTTCTGAAACCAAAAGCCAATATCGCGGACGTTTTCGACGGGAACGTCACCGGCCGGGACTGCATGGGAGCAGACCCTCGATGGCGCGAACCGGGGACGGAGCGCACCGAGGGCGGTACAGGATGATCGCGGTACTGGGGGCTTTCGATGGCTTTCATCGGGGCCACGCGCTCCTTTTCGAACGAGCGAAAGCCCTGGCCCTTCCTTTGAATTTGGAGTGGGGCGCCGTTACCTTCGACCCCCATCCGGGGCTTTTCATGAAGGCGATCGCCGCTACGCTTTTCACGTCTCGGGAGCGGGAGCTGATTCGGATTTTCTTGGGTATCCCCCGAATTGTCGCGTTGAGGTTCAACGAGGACCTGGTGCATTTTTCCCCTCAGCTTTTTTGGGATTTTCTGCGGGAGAACATCGTCGTCGACGGAGTCGTCGTGGGACGAGACTTTCGCTTCGGTTACCGCCGTACCGGCGACGTCGCCCTGCTGGAGCGATATTGCCGCGAAATAGACGCGTCTTTCCTCTCGGTGGACATTCTGGAGCATTTTGGAAGCAAGATCTCGAGCTCGGCTATCCGAGGACACGTGGAGTCCGGGCAATGCGAGCTCGCCGCCAAAGAACTGGGCTACCCTTATTTCATTTGGGCCGAAGTCGTCCATGGCCTGGGACGGGGAAAGGAACTGGGTTTTCCCACGGCGAATCTGAACGTGCCCTCTTGGAAGCTCCTCCCCGCCGACGGTGTCTACGCCGTGGCCGTTCTGGCGAAGGGCAAATGGAAAGTCGGCGCCCTGTCGGTCGGTAAAAATCCGACATTCCAGGACGTCGCCGATGTTCGGGTCGAGGTTTTCATATTGGATTACGAAGGAGACCTGTACGAGGAAAGCCTGCCCGTGTTTTTTCTGTCCCGTCTTCGCCCCCAGATGCGGTTTAAAGACGCAGAGCAGCTTGTCATGCAGATCGACGCGGACACCAAACGAGTACGGACGGTGTTCAGACGCAGTTTCGAGCTGCATCCGGAGTGGTATTCAGGATTTCTGATCGGCTACGTGGAGGTTTTGACCCTGCTCGGCTACACTGTTCCGAAAGACTGAATTTTTCCAATCCAAGGAGGTTGTTTTCTTTTGCGGTTTATCGACACACACTGCCACATCGGCTCCGACCCCTTGAGAACGGACGTGCCGGGCGTCATTTCCCGGGCGCGGGATGCCGGGGTGGGGTACATGCTGACGGTGGGAAGCGACCTGGCGACCAGCGCCCAAGCGGTGGAGTTGGCCCGCGCTCACGAAGGGGAGGGAGTTTATGCCGCGGTGGGCGTGCACCCTCACGAGGCGAAGACCGTGGCGGACGGTTTCCCTGAGGCTCTGCCGAGGCTGGCCGGGGACCCTCGGGTCGTTGCCGTCGGGGAAACGGGGCTCGACTACTATTACGACCATTCACCCCGGGTTGTGCAGCGAAACGTCTTTCGCCGGCACGTGGAGTGGGCTTTCGAAATAGGCAAGCCGCTGGTGATTCACGTCCGGGACGCAATGCCGGACGCCCTCGAACTTCTTGCGAAAATGCCCTTCGACGTTTCAAAAATTCCGCTGGTTTTTCATTGTTACGCGGGAGGGCTGGAGTACCTGAAAGCGATGAAGGACCTGGGCGCTTATTTGTCCATAGGCGGCCCCGTTACGTGGCCGAAGAACCAGGAGCTGCGGGAGGTCGCCTCCCGCGTTCCGGAAAATCGGCTTCTCTGCGAGACGGACTCTCCTTGGCTGACGCCGAAACCCTACAGAGGAAAGCCCAACGAACCGGCCTACGTTCGCTTCGTCTACGAAGAAATCGCGAAGTCGAGAGGGGTTTCCGTGGATGCTTTGGCGGAAATCGTCGATGCCAACGCAGCCCGTCTTTTCGGGTGGAACCCCCTTTTCGTGCGCGCGCGCACATAAGCCGCAGATGTTCGAGTTCAAAGTATGTGCCACATGCAAAGAAACAGGGGCCAGGGCTGGAGAGTTCACGACGCCCCGCGGAGTGGTGAAGACCCCCGTTTTCATGCCGGTGGGGACTCAGGCCGCGGTGAAGGCCATGTCCCCCCGAGAGCTGGAGGAAATCGGAGCCGAAATCGTTTTGGGCAACACCTACCATCTTTACCTGCGCCCCGGCGCGGACTTGATCGCCGAAGCCGGAGGATTGCACCGTTTTATGTGCTGGAATCGCCCCATCTTGACGGACAGCGGGGGGTTTCAGGTTTTTTCCCTGGCGCGCCTCAACAAAATCACCGACGAGGAAGTGGTGTGCCGCTCTCACATCGACGGCTCTCTTCACAGAATGTCGCCGGAATGGGCCATGAACGTCCAGCAGCTGCTGGGCGGCGATATCGCCATGTGCTTCGATCAGTGCATCCCCTATCCCTCCACCTACGAGGCGGCGGAAAAAGCCCTCGCCCGGACGACTCTGTGGGCGCGCCGCTCTCGGGATGCCCATACCCGGGACGACCAGGCTCTGTTCGGCATCGTCCAGGGTTCGACCTTCGACGATTTGCGGCTCCGTTCGGCCAAGGAGCTTGCCGGTCTGAACTTTCCCGGTTACGGCATCGGCGGCCTCTCTGTGGGGGAGCCTCACGGGGACATGTATCGCATTTTGGCTCTCCTGAACCCCGTCATGCCGCCCGACAAGCCGCGTTATCTGATGGGGGTCGGTTATCCCCCCAACATCGTCGAGGCAATCGCCTATGGGGTGGATATGTTCGATTGCGTGCTGCCCACGCGCAATGGACGCAACGGGACGCTCTTCACCTCCTTCGGCCGCGTCAATATCAAAGGGAAAAAATACGAGCGCGACTTTTCGCCGGTGGACCCCGCCTGTGATTGTTACCTCTGCCGCAATTTCACCCGGGCCTACCTGCGGCACCTGCACCAATGCGGGGAGATCCTCGCCGCGAGGCTCTGCACGTGGCACAACCTGCGCTTCACCATAGAGCTGGCCCAACGAGCCCGCGAGGCGATTCTGGCCGGCGAGTACCCCAAATTTCTGGCGTGTTTCAGAGAAACTTTCAAAGACGAAAGACCGGACGAGCGCGAATAAACAGATGAAAATGGACGAAAAGGATGACCGTTGAGTGTTTCATGTGAAAGTAGACCGCTGGAGCCCGGACGAGAAGGTCGTTGCTCGGGCGGCTTCGGTTTTG
>JAISWV010000172.1 GCA_031270755.1 Synergistaceae bacterium | reverse complement strand
CTAATGCGGACGAGTTCGTCGGCGCATATTCGGGCCGCTTCGTCCCAGGAGATGCGCACATACCTGGACTTGCCCCTGTTTTGCGGGTTGCGCTCTCCCTTGGGGTCCCAGTCCACTCTTTTGAGCGGATATTTGACGCGGTTCGGAGAGTAAACCCTGGACTTGTACCCGAGTCCGAAGGGCGTGATAGGAACGTGGTCCAGGGCGGAAAAAGTTTTCCCCAAAGCCTCCATCTTCCAGGGATGGCAGTGGGCGTCCGTGTACTCTTTGTCGTAACGGTAAGGGCGTATACGCGTGATCTTTCCGTCGTGGGAATCGACGAGACAGGGAGCACCGCTTTCAGGCCCCATGAGGCTGAAACTCACCACGCTTTGCCGCTCTTGCCTGAATTTACTCAACGCCGATACACCTCGATTTTCTAAAATCGCTTATTTGCTTATTTGCCTACTGGACTACTGTTTGCGCTCCGAAAAGAGGTTCTTGTACTCCTCGTATTTTTCATAGACCATCTTTTTGTAGTCTTCACCGGGAAGATAGGTGTAGACCAGGTTGCTCCTCACGAGAATCTCTTTGTAGACCTCGTTTTCGGAGGCGGCGGCGAAAGCGTCCCGCAGGGTCTGCAGGACGGCGGGGTCCAATCCGGCCGGGGCGCAGAGGCCCATGTAGGACAGGAGGGCGACGTCATATCCCAGTTCTTGCAGGGTGGCCACGTCGGGGGCGCTGTCCCACCGCTTGTCGGTGGCAGACGCCAGAAGTTTCATCTGCCCGCTCTTCACGTAAGACGTGAAAGACGCCTGATCGCACAGGGCGACCTCGATGAACCCACCCAGAATATCGGTGATCAGAGCGGCGGTATCGGCGTAGTTGACGTAAATGAACTCCACTCCAACGCTCTTACCCAAGGCTTCCATGGCAAAAGGCTGAGGATAGCCCGTGGCGCCGAAGTTCATTTTTCCCGCCTTTTTGGCCGCCTGCAGCACATCTTCCACGCTGTTGTACGGGGAGTCGCTGTTGACCACCAGCCCGTAACCATACTGCCCGAAAGCGCAGAGGTACTCGAAATCCTCCGGAGTATACGGCACCTTCAACTGCCAGGGAACGATGGCAAGAGGGGCCAGAGTGGCGACGCCGATGGTATACCCGTCGTTTTTGCTGTTTTTCAGCTGGGCGATGCCCACTGTGCCGGATCCCCCAGTGACGTTGGTGATGCCGATGGCCTCCTTCAGGTGTTTCGAGGCGGCGTCCGCCAGAGCCCGGGCGGCGAGGTCCGTGCCGCCTCCGGCGGAATAGTTCACGATCATGGTGACGGCGTGATCGGGATAGGCGCCGCTGGCCGACGTACAGAAAACCGGGAGAGCGAACAACGTCAAAAGCACCAAAGACAGAACGACAAACCGCTTGACCTTCATGTGAATTCTCCTCCTTAAATTATTTGTTATTGCTCATATGTTGTTACAAGGCAAAACTCTTTTTTACAGGCCATCCTGCAGCTCCCTGTTTTTCCGTTTCCCCCAGAGGATGGTGACGAGGGAAATCACCGTAATGACCCAGAACGCCCAGCAGAGGGGAGACCGGAAGAAAACGCCGTAATCGCCGAAAGACAGCTGCAGGGCCCGGCGGGCGTTTCGTTCGAAGATGGGGGAAAGGATGAACCCGATGAGCATGGTCACAGTCGGAAACTCCAGCCGGGAAAGAACAAAGCCGACCACGGCAAAAAACAACATGATCCAGACGTCCGTCAAGCTGCTGTTCAGGGCGTACACGCCTATCAGGCAGAAGACGCAGACCGCGGGGTAAATCAGGGATCCTTCGAGCCTCGCGACGGCGGCGAAAAAGCGATAGGTGAACCACACCACTCCGAAAAGCACGAAATTGCATAAAATCAGGCCCGCGTATACGTTATAGACGGTTTGGGGCGATTCGGCGAATATCAGCGGACCGGGAGTCAGGCCTTGCACCAGAAAAGCCCCGATCAGCACCGCCGCCCCCGTGTCCCCCGGAACCCCCAGCGAAAGCAGGGGAATCATGTTGGCTCCGCAAACCGCGTTATTGGCCGACTCGGCCCCCGCGATTCCCTCTACGGCGCCTTTTCCAAAAAGCTCCGGGTGTTTGGCGCTCCTTTTCGCCGCGTCGTAGCCCACCCAGCACGCCAAAGCGGGGCCAAGCCCCGGCAGCGCGCCGATGACGCACCCGATGACGGAACTGCGGAGCCAGTGTTTCCAAGAAAGCTTCAGGTCGTCCCGGGTGAACTGACTGTCCTCTTTGCAGGCCGGAGCGGGAAGGTGCGGCCTGTTCTGGGCCTGCCGGACGTGCCCCGCCTGTTTGAGGACCTCCGAAAACGCCAGAGCCCCGATGAGCAGGACCATCAGGTCTATGCCGCTGGAAAGCTTCAACACCCCGAAGGTAAACCGCGGAGTGGTGTAAACGGCGTCCATTCCCACACAGCCGAACAGAAGCCCCAGACAGCCTCCGATCAGCCCTTTGGTCAGGGAACGGCCCGCGGCGGAGGCGATGATGGTCAGGGAAAACACCATCAGCACCGTGTACTCTGCCGGGCCGAACTTCAGGGCATACCGCGCGATGGGCTGCGCGATCAGTGTGAGGACGAAGGAGCTGAAAAGACACCCGAAGCAGGACGCCAGCAAAGCGGCTTTTATGGCCTTGACCGCCTTCCCCTGCTTGGCCAGGGCGAAACCGTCCGCCACAGTGGCCGCGGCGGCGGGAGTCCCCGGCGTGGCGATGAGAATGGCCGACATGCTGCCGCCGAAAGTTCCGGCGTTGTAGGCCGCCAGCAGCATGATGAGAGACTGGGTCGGAGTTATGTAGTAGGTCATGGGAATGATCAGGGCTATGGCCATGGTGGCGGTGAGCCCCGGGATAGCGCCCATGACCAGGCCGATTACGATTCCGCCGAAGAGGTAGATGAAGTTCTCCGGCATCGAGACGGTCGCAAAGCCATCGAGAAGCATCGACCATACCATTTTTCCCGTCCTCCTCAGGGCAGCCGGAGTTTGAGCAAAGAGGTGAACGCCATGTAAATCGACGGGGGCAGAATCAGCATGGCGAGGCTCAGTTTCCACCACTTACGCTGCCCGTAGATCCACATCAACACTCCCAAAGCGGCCATCGTCACCGGGATGTAGGGCAGCACGTAGAGCAGCAGGGTATACCCCGTCATGACCAGAAAGGTGATGATGCTCTGCCTGATTTCTTCCTGGCTCATTCGAAAAATTTTCTGATTCGGCCTACTCCGCTTACACCATCCCGATATGAACAAACAAATGGCCAGCACAAACAGAAGCGCCGCGATCACCTCGGGAAACGAGCGAGGCGAAGGATGGGCTCCCCTGACACTTTCGATCTGCCACGGAATGATCACGAAATAAAGAAGCAGCGACAAAAGCGCAAAAAAAACGCCCGCAAGCTGTTCCATACGGCTTTCTTTCAATTGACTTTCTTTCGATGACACGAAAATTTTCCCTCCTTATGAGCCTCCGCGCCCGGTGAAGGGCGCGGCACACACGAACGCCTTACGTTTCAGTCTGCTTCAAAAAGCCCCCTGTTCCCAGGCCACCAGGCGGACGAACCCGCCGTCGGCCATCTCGCAGCGGAAAGGGAAAGCGGCGATGATCATTCGTTTGCCGGTCACGTCATCCACGTCGCCGCCCGCGTTTTCTATGGTACAGACGCCGTGCTGCATGAACAGACGATGACAGGGTTCATAGTCGGGAAACTCCACGGTGGGATCCTTGCCCGTAGCGGTTCGATAGGCCGTGTCCAGCCACGGCATCTGCTCCTTCAGGGGATGGTGCCACAGAGGAGCGTCCGTGGCGCCCCAGGTCCCGGTGATCCCCTTGATGTGCTTTTCGTGAATGAGCCACTTGGCCACCTCGGGGCCCATGCCGGGATAG
>JAISWV010000167.1 GCA_031270755.1 Synergistaceae bacterium | reverse complement strand
GCCAGGCGAACCCCCCTGCGCTTCAGCTCTTTGAGGCCCTTCATGCGGTCCCGGGAAACCGCCACGGGAATGTCGGGCAGCCGCGCGGAGAGCAGCAGGGGCTCGTCTCCCACGGAGCGGCGGTCGGCCTCGGCGCCCTCGATTTTGCTTCCTTCGATGACCCGCACGTCGGAATTGTCGCCCCCGTAGCCGCGGCTGACGATTCCCACCGGGACGCCGCGGGCCCGCAAGGCACGGCAGAGCATCTCCACGAAGGGCGTTTTGTTGGTGCCGCCGTAGGTGAGGTTTCCCACGCTGATGACCGGTATCGGCGGTTCGGCGGCCCGTTTCAGCCCGTGCCGGTAGAAAAAATCCATGACCTGGGTCCAAAGGCCGACGCCCCAGGAGGCGGGAACGAGGAGCGCCCACAAAAAAGAACACCCCCGAAACGAAAGCCGCTCCCCGCGAACGAAGTTCATGTAGCTCCGAACGGCGCGCTCCCCCCATCGGCGCCGCAACATCCGTCTTATTTTTAATCCCCTCCCGAGTTTGGACGTTTGAGCACGTTCAAGCCGGGCTTATCTTTATGAGGGGCTTCGTAAAACAATACAAGCCATCCAAGTCCCTTTCGTAGACGAGACGGGCAAGTTCCTGCGATGCGCATAGCCCGTCCCTGAACGCGCGAATCCGCTGCATGTCCTCCTCTATCGTCTTCTTGAAGGCGGCTACAGAGCGCTGCGTCTCCGCCCTGACGCTTGTGTGCATATAATCGCTGAAATCTCCTATCGCGATAGTCAAGGCACAGGCCACGGATATCAACACCAGAAGAAAAGAGACCGTAATGATTTGCGTCCCAATTTTCATGTTCCTAAACAAGTGCAGGACCTCCCTTTATTTAGCGATCAAATTCAAATACCACCGACACTTTCAATGAGCTATATTACACCTGCGTAAAGCAAAATCGTAACCGTTCAAACCATGTACGTTACGCTCGAATGGGTATGGCACACAAGGCTTGAGAACGGTTACTTTTTACTTTCCCTCGTTCGCCTGGAACTGCAGGCCGTAAAGGTGAGCGTAGAGCCCTCCTTGGCGCAGCAGCGTCTCGTGAGAGCCCTGCTGGACGATTTGGCCCCCCGCGAGCACCAAAATCCGGTCGGCGTTCCGCACGGTGGACAGCCGGTGGGCGATGACGAAGGACGTCCGCCCGGCCATCGCCCGGTTCATGGCCTCCTGGACCTGACGCTCCACCTCCAGGTCCAGGGAGGACGTGGCCTCGTCGAGAATCAAAATGCGGGGGTCGCGCACCACGGCGCGCGCGATGGCTACTCTCTGCCGCTGCCCCCCCGACAAGGTCACGCCGCGCTCCCCCACCTCCGTCTCGTAGGCGTCGGGCAGGCTCATGATGAAGTCGTCGATGCCCGCGATTTTAGCCGCGCCGCGTATGGTCTCCATGGACGAATGGGAGTTTCGGGCCAGCAGCTCGGGCAGGCCGTAGGCGATGTTGAACGCCATAGTGCCCTTCATGAGCACCGACTCCTGGGGAACGATGCCGATTTGCTTACGCAGGGCCGGAAGGGAAAGGTCCGCCACGTCTTGGCCGTCCACCAGGACCCGGCCCGACGCGGGCTCGTAGAAGCGGGGGATCAGATCGACGAGGGTGGATTTTCCCGAACCCGTGGGGCCCACGATGGCGATCTTCTCGCCGCTTCGGACCTGAATGTCGATGTGTTTCAGGATCTCCTGCCCCGGGACGTAAGAAAAACACACGTCGTCGAAGGTGACGTTTCCCTGGATGCGTCCAGGGTCGCGGCGGGCCCCAACCGTCGTCTCCGTCGGGGAGTCCAGGACGGAAAAAATGCGCTCGGAGGCCGCCAGCCCCGTTTGAAGGGAGTTCATACCGTTCATGAAAACGCGGATCGGCTGGACCATGAAGGCGATGTACCCGATAAAGGCCACCAGCTCGCCGGGGCTCAACTGCCCGTTCAGCACGTCGCGCCCACCGAACCAGAACACCACCGCCAGGGCGACGATCAAAAAGACCTCGATGACCCCGGCCAAGATGGCCTGGATACGCACGGCCCGAAGCAGCGCGTCGAAGTTTTCCAGGTTGCCCTCGCGGAAGCGGGCGAGCTCCAGTTCTTCCGTTGCGAAGGCGCGGACGACGCGGACGGCCGAGAAAGCCTCCTGCACGATGGCGGTGAGGTTCGCCAGCCTTTCCTGCACCCGGTGCCCCGCCCTGCGGAGCTTTCTGCCCGCGAAGGTCAAAAGCCACGCCACGGCGGGCAGCACCGTGACGGTGATCAGCGTCAGCCGCCAGTTGATGTAGAAGATGAAGCCCAGCATTCCGAAAAACGTCACCCCGTTGACGATCAGGTTGACGAACGTACTGGTGACGAGGTTCTGCAGGGTAGCCACGTCGCCGGTGATGCGGCTCATCAGCTCCCCCACCCGGGAGGCGTGGACAACCCGCAGGGACATGCGCTGCATGTGGTCGTAGAGGACGACTCGAATGTCCATGACCACCCGCTGCCCCACCCAGTTCATGAGGTACTGCTGACCGAAGAGGGCCATGCCCTTCAGTGTGAAGATCACCACGATCCCCACGCACAAGAGGTTCAGCACGGTCATGTTCTTGGAGATCAGCACGTCGTCCACCACGCTCTTGAAAAGCCAGGGAGGCAGGACGTTCAGCGCGGAGGCCGCGATCATGAAAAAAATCGCCGCCGCAAAGGTTTTTTTGTAAGGCGTGACATAGACGGCAAGACGGGCGGCGACACCGCGCCCTGCGTCGTTCGTCCTTCGGGCCGCTTCCCCGCCCTGGTTTTTATCGTGTGTGTTTCCGTTCATGCCATCGCTCATTTCGTGATAATTAATAAAAGACCTGAAGACGGTATGCGGCAAGCGACCCTACTCTATTTCAGGAGCCGACCGTCATAGCAAAAAGAGTGTATCACAAGCGCGCTCACCGTTCCCGACGTGGCGGCCAACCTGGCGGCGGTGGAAATAAAAAAATTCCGGGGGCCTGAACTGGGCCCCCGAACTTTTGGCGCAAGCCGCCATATCTCCGGCAAATCCGGGAGCACGTGACCAGCTGGCGATCGTCCCCTTCGCCGAGGGGGAACCGATGGAAGCGCCGCGCCTTCATTGCCCGTCAATTTTTCGCAATGGCGTAGAAAATGTAATCTTCGACTTCATTGACGGGTACTTCTAAAAGGATGGAGATTTCGCCATGCAGATAGCTTTTTGCTTTCTCGCTGTATGCGGGCTCAAACGGTAGAAGGCGTTTTCCCTTTTGACGCAAATATACCGTTTTGATGACCTTGGCCCATTCAACCTCGTCGTACTTCGCCATAGCTTCATCATACAATTTCCTGCGCACCTTCTCATTCGAAGCCTGTATTGTGCGGATGAAACCGATTCTTTCTACGATTTCGAGAATTGTTTCCTTGGATACGATTTTCCGTACAAGTTCGTCGTCGTTTGCGGGCAAAAGGTTCACTGTACCCCTTTCGTGCTCGACAAGGCAAATTTTATCGGCATTGATACCGGAAACGCGCCAAACGCCGCCATTTCTGCAAATTACATAATCGCCTGTTTCATACATTATCGACTGCATTGACTGCTGCCCCGCTTTCTCAATTCCCGCCGCCATATATATACGAGACTTCAGATTCTTGTCCTTGTTTTTCTCCGGCTTCTATCTGTTCAATGATAAATGGGAGTACCTGTTTGGGTTCTATTCTGAGCACGTGAGCGAATTCTTCGTAAAGCATTCTTTCGGCATCTTTCATGAAACGCTTGTCAGTCACTCGCAGGCTTTGATTTTTGCTTTTTTTCGATTCCTGTCGAAAGTACAATGTTTTTACAAGTTTTATAAGCTCCGTCCTATCCCCGCCGTCAAGAATTTCCTCATAACTTTTATTGCGGAGGGCCTCGTCTTCTATCCAAATAGTATTTTTATCCGGCATTGATCCGATCAAAGCGTGTATTTCATTTACCGAGAGAAGCCGCCTCATTTTCGCGGTTAACGTTTCACTGTTTACAGGAACAAAAATAGTACATTCGTTGTCGTAGTAAAGAGGCTTCAAGACATAATATATACAAGGAGTTCCTCTTATATCCATTTCTGTTATTTCTGAAATTTCGCATACGCCATGCGTTGCATACAGTACGACGTCATTGGCTTTATAGCGTATACCCTCTTCCATTTTATCCAATCCTTCCGTAAGGCATTCCAACAACAATCTTGGAGAGACAACAAGTTCAATTATTCTCTGTTACTGTTACTGTTGCTATCCCTATTCCTGTGTTCAGTAATAATTTAGCACATTTGAGGAAAGAGATGTAATAGGCAACTTTTAAAAAAACACTTATGCCGCAAAAAAGCGGTGCGCCTCTTGTCAGTCGAATCTGTGGCTTGCCCAGAATGACAATGGCCAGAGATGGGGGGTGCGCCAGGCCGGTGCATGTAGTATAGTTGAGTAAACGTTCGACCACAGGCGAAGGAACGCCGGAGCCGCAATGCCAGAGCCGCGACGCGGGGAACCACGTGTACGGCTCCGTGAGGGGCAACAGACAACCCCGTCGCGAAGCAAAATGTGTTGAAAGGAGTGTCGAGGCTGTCTGCTCGACGGCTACGGCTTTGATACAAAAGAATTTCGTGCTGCACTCCGAGTGGCCGCCGGCGGGCGATCAACCGGAAGCTATCGAGGCGCTGACGCAGGGATTGAAGGAAGG